>CALVXC010000076.1 GCA_944368805.1 uncultured Bacilli bacterium | reverse complement strand
CTAGTGGAACAGGTTTATATGCTTATCGTAAAAGAAAAAGTTTATTATAAAAGTCGTATGAAAATATGACTTTTTTTTATGAAAATATTTGTATTAACTTTCATTTATGATATAATGATTTTGAATTAGGCTAGTGGAGGTATTTATGGAAAAGAAAATAAACATAGTTATAGGAGTAATTATTATTATCTTGATATTAGGTTTAATAATCTATAAATACTTAAGTGCTGATTATTTTGTTGTGCCAGAAATAGAATTAATTGGAGAAAAAAATTTAGAGGTAAATGTGAATGAAGAGTTTAATGATCCAGGTGTTAAAGCTACTATTGATGGCGAGGATGCTAGTGAATTAGTAAAAATATATGGTGAAGTAAATACAAAAAAAATAGGTAAATATAAAATAAAATATGTAATAACTAATTATAAAGGTAAACAGAAAAAAAGTGTTACAAGGAATGTAATAGTTAAAGATGATGTTTTACCACAGATAACTTTAAATGGTGGAAATGAATATTCAATTGAAGTGGGAAGTGAATATGTTGATCCTGGTTATGTAGCTAGTGATAACCTTGATGGTGATATAACAAGTAAAGTTAAAGTAACGGGAGAAGTAAACTCCAAAAAAATAGGTACTTATGAATTAATTTATGAAGTAAGCGATTCTTCTAACAATAAATTTAAAATAACTAGAATGGTATATGTAGTTGATACGACTGCACCAGCTATATATTTAGAAGGCGGTAACCCGTTATATATAAATGTAAATGATAA
Organism: uncultured Bacilli bacterium; assembly: GCA_944368805.1. Lineage (GTDB taxonomy): Bacteria > Bacillota_I > Bacilli_A > RF39 > UBA660 > CALVXC01. The sequence continues at coordinate 4,640 of CALVXC010000076.1, read as the reverse complement.
TTATATAGAAGCAGGTTATCAAGCTATTGATAATAATGATGGTGACGTAACTAGTGATGTAGTTGTTAACAGTAATGTTGTAAGTAGTGTGGCTGGTGTATATCAAGTTAGTTATACAGTTTATGATGAAGCTGGAAATTATAATACAGTAAATAGAATAGTATATGTTGGTAGTGAAGCAGAAAGAGGTGCGAATACATATGTAGCTGTATCGATATCTGAACAATATCTTTGGTTTTATAAAAATGGTGAGTTATTAGTATCTTCTCCAGTTGTAACTGGTTTAAAGGGTGTTTATGATACACCAAAAGGTAGTTATCAAATATTATCAAAATCAAGAAATATATATTTAACTGGTCCAGATTATCGTTCATTTGTTAATTTTTGGATGCGAATTACACCTAGTCAAATAGGTTTGCACGATGCAAGTTGGCGCAGTTATTTTGGAGGTAGTATTTACTTAAGTAATGGTTCACATGGTTGTATTAATTTACCTTATTATGTTGCTCAAATAATATATGATAATACAACAATTGGAACTAAAGTTACGGTTTATTAATAATAAAAGTGTTGCATTTTGTCAAAAATAAAGATAAAATTGTATTATAAAGGTAGTAGGATATGGCTATTATAGGAGTATGATATATATGGTAGATAAAATTAATAAAATTACAAATGAAAGTCATAGTAGACAATATCTATTATGGCTTTTTAATGTTTAAAAAGATTAAAAATTAAATATTAGTAAATACTATTAATAAATCATCTCAATATTATTTGTATATAGTTTTATAGGAGGCTATCATGGTAGGGGAAAATAAATTAAGAAAACGTGGTTTTTTTGATAAATTTAGTTACTCAAATAGAAATACGAGTATCTTTTTAGTGGTAGCCTTTTTATTTGTATTATTTGGATTAACAATAGGATATTCAGTCTTAAGTAATGTTTTAAGTATCAAAGGAGATGTAGCAATAAGACCATTTAAAGATATAAGAATAACTAGTGTAACAGGACCAGAAATAAGTAATGGAGCCTATGAAACATATAACTTTAAATATTCACATGATTTATTAGTCGTAAATGGTGTATTACCAAATACTTCATCAAGTTTAACATATACAATAACTGTAACCAATAATGGAACAGTTGATATGGATTTAATAAATATAATAAATAATTGTACAGATAGTAATGTTTATTATGAATTAAATGGAATTAATTTAGGAGATACAATAGAAGCAGGAACAAGTGTAACATTTAATTTAATCTTAAAAACAAATGTCGGAAGTAATAATAGTTTTACCAGTCAATTACAATTTATATTTGAAGAAAGTTATGTAGATATAACCCCACCAGAAATAGTCTTTAATCCCGTAGCTAGTAGTGATTGGAAAACAAGTGATTATAATGTAGAAATAAAAGCAACCGATGATATCGAAGTAACAAGTTTTATGTATTGTGTAACAACTAATAATAGTTGTACACCAAATATAGTAGTAACAAATAATAGTAATGTAAATGTAACAATAAATACATCAGGAAATAATACAATATGTGCATTAGCCAGTGATAGTAGTAAATATGGACCCAATAGTGTAACAGTATGTAGTAATAAAGATGGAAATTATTATAAATTAGATAAAGAGAAACCAAGTATAAATGTAACATTAAATGGAACAAAAGGAAATAATAATTGGTATAGAAGTAATGTAATATTAAATGTCGAAGGAATAGATAATATAAGTGGATATAAAGGACATAGATATCAAACAAGTACAGATAATGGAGTAAATTATAGTACATTAAGTGATTATGTGACAAGTAATATAACTTTAAGTCAAGAATGTGTAAGTAATAAAGTAAAGATAACAGGATATGATAATGCCTTAAATAGTAGTGAAGAGTATACAAGTGAAACAATAAAGATAGATAAAACAGCACCTATAATAACAGTAGATGGGCATACAAGTAGTTATAGTGTAGATTATGAAATACCAACAGATCCAATATGCACACCAGTAGAAGGAATATCATATGATTTGGGAACTGCATATACATGTGATCCCGGAGATGGAACAGAAAGAACGTTTTATGTATTAGAAGAAAACACAGATACTGTATCATTAATAATGAATGAGAATATAGGTGATAATGTTGAATGGGATGAAAGTGGATATAATGCATATGGTCCAAGAACAGCATTAGCTTATTTAGAAGAGCAAATATCAAGTTGGATAGTAGAGGCAACATTACCAACGGGACAACAGATAGCAGATGCAGCAGGGGCTACATCATGGACATCAGGAGGCGATGATATCAGTTTATCAAGTGCCCCATGGTTATATGAGGACTTATCTGTTTATGAAGATAAAGATGGTTATTGGACAAGTACGCCTCTTTCCGGCGATTCGGTCAATACTTGGTACGTCCATCATTATGGCAGCCTGACCGTCAGCGATGTTGGCGATGCTGACATTGGCGTCCGCCCAGTTATAACAATAAGTAAAGATGAGATTAGTGAAGGTTCTAGTACAAATGAATATATAGTACCAAAAGGAACGGCAATAGATAACTGTGGAGGAGAATTAGATGTAACAACAAGTGGAACAGTAACACCAAGTGTAGTAGGAAGTTATCCAATAACATATACAGCAACGGATGAAGCAGGAAATACAACTACATTAACACTAACTGTAAATGTAAAAGACACAACAAAACCAGTTGTAAATGAAGTTAGTTTATCACCAAGTGCATGTACTAATGGTAATGTTACTGCTAGTGTTAATGCATCTGATAATGCTTCTTTAGCAAGTTCACCTTATTCATTTGATAGTGGATCTTATCAAAGCAGTAATAGTAAAGCATATAGTTCTAATGGAACATATAATGTTAAAGTACAAGATATAAATGGAAATGTAAGTAATATAACAGAATTTACAATTGAAAATATCGATAAAAGTAATCCAACTGTAAATTATAGTGTTGACGGTGATTTTTCAGGAACAACATCAAGTTCACCATTTACTTTAAGGTTGAATATTTCTGATAGTGATTGTGGAAATAATGATTTAAGTTATATGTATTGTATTTCAACAAATGGAAATAACTGTACACCAAATGTAGTAGGAACAGGAACAGAACATGAAGAATATTTTAGTGAAAATGGTCAATATAAAATATGTACAATAGCTACTGATGGAGCTGGAAACAGTAGTGGAGTAGTATGTAGTAGTAATTACACAGCATCATTTGAAATTTGGGAAAAATACACAGTAAAAGATATGTATGTATGGGAAAAATATAATTCTGAAATGGAATATACATATCGAAGATATCCATGTACAGCTTCATATTCACAGGGAAGTGCATATGGAAGTGCTATAAATACAACTAACTATGCAGTAAGTACTAGTTCTTCTGCATATACAGCTGGAAGTGGTAGTTGTGCATCAACTGGTATTTATTATGGATCTAGATCAAGTACAACTTTTGGTAGATGGACAGAATATTATTGTAAAGGTACAAATTATTCATGGCAATATAGTTCAACTACTCATACATGTCTTGAATATTCAGCATATCAAGTAGCTAGTGCTTGTACTTGCAATAGTAGTACTGGAACTGTAACAAGAACAGCAGGAGGGACAGTAGCTCTAGAAGACATGTATCTTGGTTTAATACTTTCTTGTAATACTTCTACTAAATCGAAACAAGAATTAATTTCTTCAGCTAGTAACACAAACACTTGTTGGACAGCTGCTGCTAAAAAAAGCTACTATACATATTATTGTGAACCTGGTAGATATACAACTAACGGGATAAAAACTCCAGCTGCTTATGATGCATATTCAGCTCATACTCACTCATCATCATGTACAAGTACATCGAGTATTTGGCGAAGATCAACTGCTTATTCATGGAAAAAATATCATTGTAATACTAATTATTCACAAGATACAAGTACATATACAACTGTAACATCTGATAGTAGTTTAACAACTGGAACATGTACTCAATTTGATGATTGGGGTAGTTCATATTACTATTTAACTTTAAGTAGTTCTGCTTATGTTAAAGGTGATACACAATATGATGATGTGAAATCGGAAAGTAGCAGTACTTATCCATCTAATGGTAGACATACTGATGGATATTGGTATGTATCAAAAGGATCAGTAGAAGAAAGAGGAGATAGTACTGGTGAAACTATTTACGCAGCACCTGATACTTATCCAGATAATGGTGTTCATACTGATGGTTATTGGTATGTGAAAGTTAGTGAATCTAGTGAAACCGAAGTTAACTTTACAACATCTTCTTCAACGTTAGGAAATACTTACTATAGTTCTTTAACAAGAACAGCCAATATTAAAAACTCACTTGGTTTAGAATCAGTATTGTATTGTACAACAACTGGAACTAGCTGTACACCAAATACAAGTTATAGCATAACTCCAGGTAGTACAAGTGTTACAATGCCAATAACATTTACATCAAACGCATCTGCTCAAAGATTATGTGTATCAACAGTTGATGTTCTAGGTGCAGAAAGTGAAGTATTCTGTGATACTCAAAGCTTTTTGGTTGATACAACAGCACCGACAATGACCCGTCTACCTTCTTCAAGTTTTCAATCGAC
>CALVXC010000075.1 GCA_944368805.1 uncultured Bacilli bacterium | reverse complement strand
GGAAAGAAACATAGATATCCGTATGAAGATTGGAAGTAAGATGGCGTATGTAGATGGGAAAGCGGTGCAGTTGGAGCGAGCGCCGGAAGAGAAAGACGGCTGCACCTTGGTGCCGGTTCGGTTTGTTGCAGAGGCGTTAGGTTGTAAAGTATCATATAGCGGCAACGTTACAAGATATATTGATATTTCTGTTCCTGAAAGGGGGTAGGGTTTTGAATCTGGATATGCAACAATGGCTGGGCATGATTGGCGCTGGGATCAGTAGCTTTTTTGTATTCCTGTTTGGGGAGTGGGACGTTTTATTGATGGTTCTGGTGTGTTTGTCCGTAGTAGATTTTCTTTCCGGGGTTTTGGCCGCGTTTTATGAAGGACGTTTAGATTCTAAAGCGGGCTACAAAGGGATCATTAAAAAGGTTGGTGTTTATTGTGTTGTGGCCCTTGCTTGTTTAGTGGAACGGGTTACGGGAACGGATTTATTAAGGTCTGCTGTGATCGGTTTTTATATCGCCATGGAAGGGTTATCCATTATAGAAAATGGAGGCCGCTGCGGCTTGCCTTATCCTAAGATTTTAGCGGAAAAACTAGAACAATTAAAAGGAAAAGAGGATGTGACGCAGAATGATTCCTTATAAACTCCCATATAAAGGCAAGGTGAAAATATCCTTGCCTTTCGGCATTTCCGGCTCCTGGGCCTGCGGTTGGCATGTAGGCTTAGATTTAGTAGGAGTAGGTAACAAAACAATTTATCCTGTGGCCGCTGGAACTGTAAAAAGTATTAACGCCCACGGCGCGAGTTATGGAAACCATGTTACGGTATTACACGGGGACGGCACAGAAAGCCTATATGCCCATTTGGCTAACATATCTGTAAAAAAGGGTGGAATGGTCACGCTTGATTCGCCCATCGGCACGGAAGGGGCTACAGGTAATGCCAGCGGCAGTCATTTGCACATTGAAATCCACCGGAACGGTTATCGGTATCCCCCTAAAAAAAGCACCCCGGCAAATTGTACCTGGGTACTGAATCCTGCACAAATGTTCGGAATTGAAAATAAAAAGGGGGTAGTGATAGGAATGGCAAAGACAAACGAGCCTAGCGCCTGGGCCAAGGAAGCATGGCAATGGGCAAAAGACAATAAAATACTAGATGGCACCAGACCAAAAGACAATATAACCAGAGAAGAACTAGCCGCCGTTGCTTGGTCTTTGGCCTTAATGTTTGGAAAATAAAATAGTTTTAGGATTATTCCCATAATTATGTTTTATTGTCTTGCGTATTGTAGTATGTTGTGCTATATTTATTATGGGAATTGTCCTATAATTGTTCTTTGATAACTTAATATCTTGCCGGTAATATTTATTATATAGACTAGGCCTCGTTCTTTATGAAAGGATGTTGCGTAATGGCCAGGCCTAGAAAATATATAATAAATGCTAATATATTAGAAAGCTTATATAATGATCTACAAAACTGGAATCTGGTAGCGGAAAAGTTAGGATGTAGTAAGTCCACAATGTATAGGTTATTAAACGAATTGGGTATTTCTAAATCATGGCAGATCAATGAATAAATTTTGTTAGAAGATGGCCTAGTTTACATAATATATACTATGTAAATGAATTTTTCACAGTTTTTATAAAAATGTATAGCAAATAGATGTTTTTTCTGTTTAATTTAGATAACCTTTTTATATATTTACTTTTAAAGAAAATATGAGCTTTTCTATTTTTAGCAATGATATGTGTCATTGCTTTTTATTTTGGGAAAAGTCTTATAATAGGGGGTGAAAAAATGGAACAGGAGGGACAAGAGAGAAAGAAGAGATACCGGCACATGATCTGTGACGTATGCGGCCATGAATGGACTTCTTACGGATACGGAGAGAGGATTATTTGTCCCGCTTGCGTTAAGAGGGCGAATGGAACGGCGATGGGGAAGGCGGCAGGGAACGCGGAACACATGGCCAAAATGAGAGCAGCCAAAAAGGCTAAAGAAGAACAGCGGAAATTAGAGGTAACAGAAGAAAGGACAACAAGCCAACGAGAGGAAGAGAAGAAAACGTCAGGGGGCAGTTTTTGGAGCAATTTTCTCAATAAGGAGGTTTTTTAGATGTTGAAAGGGTGCGCCCATTGTCAGAAATGGCAGCCGCCAGTGAAAGCCTTTACGAAAGGGAAAGGCTTTTGCCTAAAGTTTCATGCGTCTATGTTAGGAACAAGGACAGCCTGCTTATATTGTGAAGAGAGTGAAAGAGGGGAGAAGGAAGAATGACAAAAGAACAGATTATCGCAGAGGAGATGGATTGTTCTCCAAAAGAAACGGATCTCAAAATTGACGTGCAAAACATAGTCGGGGAGGTAAACGATCGGGAGGCGGTTTTAGGGGGAGAATTTGACCAATTTAGCCAAGGGGTTGGGAAGAGCGATCCTGTTATTAGCGAAGAAATGGCGGCAATGATCCTGAAATTGCCCTTTAGTATGGCGGCGGGAGTTTGGGGGGATTTTTGGGAATTACGGCAGTCGGAAGTGGATTTGATGAAAGCCCCCGGCGCAAAAGTATTTTCCGATCTATTCGGGCGGTATATGGGAAGTTACCCGGAAGCGACAATGCTTTGTATCACATTATTGATTGCGGCAGCGCCCAGGGCTGCAATGACAGCAAAGATGAAAAAGGAGCAGAAGCGGCCGAAAGAAGTGAAACCGGAGGAAGTAGGGGAGCAGTTAGATGTTGAGTAAAGAAGAGACGTTGAGGCGGTTAGAACTGTTTATGGGCTATATTGTCAAGGAAATAGATTTGCCGTTACCCATGCAAATGGCAGTAAGGCAATTTCTTCCCATGACTCCCAATCTATTGCAAAATGAAGAGCAGCGGCAAAAGCTAAGGAGCCTATTATCCTCTATCGCCTGGGTAATGGGCTACCAACTGCAACTAGTGCCGGAAGAGCAAGAAACGACCGGGGAAATTTTACCGTTGGAATCTGACGAACAATCTATATAAGGGGCGCAAAAGAAAAGCCCCGGCGCACTCGAAAGCACACCGGAGCAATTCACTCTAACAATGTAATTATCCCCTAAACTGGTAACGGTTGTCAAGTTTTAATCGCGGTTACGGCCCGTTAAAGCGCCGCAGGCGGTTTGTAGGGGCCGTTCCGCGGCTTCATACTTGACAACGCCAAAAAAACACGCTAGGGCATGCCCCCGGCCCGGAATCGGGCCGGGGGACGGCCAGCGCCGAGCGAAGAAGCTTTTAAAATAGGTCGCTATGGCTACCTGTCCGGAAGGCGATCAAAACCAATTTATTTTCGCTTATGGCGTAAACAAGGAGCCAATCAGGTAAAATATGACATTCTCTAAAACCCTTATAGTTTCCTGTTAAAGCATGGTCGCGATGTTTTGCGGGTAAAGATTTGCCTTCTGCGATTAGTTGTAGAACTTCGCGTATTAGGCTTAAATCGTATCCGCGTTTTTCCATTCGCTTAATATCTTTCATGAATTTTGCAGTTGCTTCTATTTTTAACATTGATTTTACTCCGTTTTAGTCTCTAATGTAGAAAAAAGTTCGTCAACAGAATTGTAACTAGTATAGTTTTCTGGATGGAGTATCATTTCTCTAGCTTCTTCCATGGCTGCTTCTGTTTCTGCATTATAGCGCGGTTGTTTTACTTCAAAAGGTAAACCACCTTCCATAATAGATTTTTTTAGAAAAATATTGATCGCGTCGGTGATAGTGATTCCAAAAGCGGAAAATAAATTTTCAGCAGCTTTTTTTGTTTCAGGATCAATTCTTAAATTGATATTGGCCGTTTTGGACATTCTAAGCGCCTCCTTTTCAACCTTATTGTATCACATTGTGTGCACAATGTCAAACAAATAATAAAACAGCAAAAGAGAGAGGGTGAGTAAGATGAAATATGGCAAAGATTTGGTTTGTATAGAAGAATACAGCGAACATTTTTATATTTTGTATTTAAGCGTAGACGGTGGTAGAACCTGGGAAAGTTGTGCTAGCAGCAGATCGTATTACATGGATGGGGCCTATCTGTTAAATGAAGAGTTTATCAAAATGTTTACAGCGCTGCTTGATTTAGGATATCGGTTTGTGCCCGGAGACTACCGGCGGCAGCGGTTAGGGGGAGTAATATAATCCAATGGATAGGAGGCCGGCTAAAATGGGGAAAACACCTGCCAAGTATGTGCATTTAAGTGAAAAATCGCTAAAGATTGTAGAGGATATGCCAGGGAAGCGATTTTCTGAGAAGCTGGAAGAATTGATCTGGGGCTATGAAGCGGAAAAGCGGACAAAGGAATTTGAACTGAATTTTTTAGAGCAAAAAATTGAAAAAAGAAAACAGGAATTGCGGGAATTGAATGAAGCGGTGGAAAAAGTGAGAAGTATTTTAAATAAATATACCTATCGAAACGGGGGTTATTAAATATGTTAAAGATTGTAGCAAGCGGACGTTTGACCAGAGACGCGGAATTAAGATATACGCCAAAAAAACAAGCGGTATTAAATTTTACTCTAGCCTTAGATATTGGCTATGGGGAGAACAAAACCACAGAATATTTAGAGTGTGCGTTATGGGGGGAACGGGGAGAAACGGTAGAAGAGTATCTAAGCAAGGGCCGCCAAGTTTTTGTGGTGGGGGACGGATTCTTCCGGTCTTGGAATAAAGGGAGTAAAAGCGGCGTGAATTATTGCTGTAACGTGGATTCCCTGGAATTTGGCAGCCTGCCGAGAGCACAGGCCGGGCAAGGAAGCGAATCTTTGCCGTTTCCCCCGGAGGGAAATACGATTGACGGGGAACAGGTTTTTTAAGCGTTAGGGAATAGAGAATCCGGATCGTTCCTACTGTTAGAGGCGGCCAAAGCTTCCTTGATCCTTATCAGGGAAAAAGGGGGGCTTGGCCGCTTAGGGGTACACCCTTGTAACACGTACCCCTAAGTGTCCAGAATACCAGGTAGACGGAGATTAGAGGGTAAAAATATGAAAGCGTTGGGGAATATAGATACCTTATATTTTCAAATGGAAGCAGAAAATTATATCGCCGTCTTTGGGGAGCTTTTGAAAGAAATGGCAAAAGAGAAAAAGCGGCGCTTTTTGACAGGGGATCGGAAACCGCTTTTTTTCTCGTTGGGCGGTCTTTCATTGGAATTTACGAACGGGCGTTTTTCCTGGTTTTGCGGCCTAAAGTGCGAAGATTTCCACCTGTTTTTTTTAAACCCGGATGTGGAATGTAATAACATGGCAATGTATGTAGAATTTTCCCAGCGTTTTCTATGGTTATACGGATATAAAAAAGCCTATGAACGGTTTATGGATTGGCTGCAAGGAGAGGTGGGGTTAAAAGGAATCTCCACTAAAATTTCTCGGGCGGATATTTGCGTACATACGGACGCGCCGGTCTTACAGGAAGAATATTTAAGATATTTATATTATGATCCACGATGTGAATTTGTGGGGACTGACGCGAAAGAATTTACTGTTGCCGACTTGGACGCAATTAACGGCGGCAGGGTAGAAATTTTTAATCGGGCGCGGCAGGGTTATACCGGAATCCGTGTAGGCAAGGGGTCTCCCTTGATGGCCCGGATTTATAATAAAAGTCTGGAGATCAAAAGCAGTAATAAAGATTGGTTCGTTCCTCTGTGGCAAAGCGAGGGCCTAAACCCGGAAAAAGTGGTTAATATCGAATATGAGATCAAGCGGCCCTGGTTTGATTCCAGAGACATTAACGCCGTGGAGGAATTCTTTGCTAAAGTAGGGGATATATGGCAGTTTTTAACCCGTTCTTATATGAGTTTCCGTAAAGAGGATAATGTTAGGGACCGGCGGCGTTCTTTTTGTGATTGGTGGGAAGAATTGCGGCAGCAGCCGTTTTGTTATAACGGTTCGGATTTAGCCCGGCGAAAATCTCAAGAATTAAACTTAGTGCGTTGCGCCGATGGGGCGCTGGGCTATTTGGTAAGTTATGCGGCTGGGTGCGGTTTTTCTTCTTTGGGTTATGATGTGTTAAACAGTTTGCACAGGGAGATTTTGCGGCGCAATTTACGGTATCTGAAAGAAAATAAACCAACGTTTGAAGAACGAATCGAACAAAAACGGGCCAGAGGATTTCAAGAGATTACAGATTTTGACAATATTTTCTTAGACCGCCGATTGGGACAGGGAAGGAGTTCGTTGAAGTCATGCAGGGCATACAGATAAAAAGCAGCGACCGGATTTTTATTACCGGAAAGACAGGGTTTGGAAAAAGTTTTTTAGTAAAGCATTTTTTGTTACCGCGCTTTTTTCGTTGGGTGGTATATGATTATAAACATGAAATAGAAGTACCGGGGGCAGTGGTATTTTATCGTTTAGAAGATTTCCGAAAACAGCCGGATCAACCCCATATTATTTATCGTCCGCTTAGCGGCAGCAATGAAGAGTTTAATCAATTATGCCGGCAAGTATTTTACCGGGGAAATACCATGCTTGTGATCGACGAATTGGCCTTCCATTGTTCCGCCTCCATAATCCAGCCTTATCATGATTTAATTATGCGCCTGGGCCGATCGAAAAATGTGGGGTGTATCAACTGCACCCAACGGCCGGTAGGAACGCATAACAATATTCTAACCCAAACGGAACATTTCTTTATTTTTCATGTGGGCGGAAACGATTGCAAAAAACTTTCGACCATGCTGAATACGGAAATAGCGCCTAAGATAGAACAATACCATTTTGAGTATTTCAATCAAAGTATGGAACGCCCGATTTTATGCAGGCCGGTGAAAGCCTGATTCTAAAAAATAGTTAAAATAGTTTAAGTTTTAGGTTGACAACAACAAGACAGGCTTTTTTATAATGATAGTAAGAAAGCATACGCGCCCTTTCGCTGGTTGCGTATGCTCTTTTTTTATGGGAAGGGGGGACGTAAGGTGAAATTCACGGTAAAAAATATTTTAGTCATGTTTGTATTTGTGGTGGTAGCAATCTTGGTTGCGAAGTGGATCGGGGCGCGGGTGCCTGCAATCGGTCAATTTACAGATCAAATTTAGGAGGCGTTAAACAGTGGCGAAATGCAGCAAAAAACAACTGGCAGCCTTAGCAAAAGGCCGGGCTAAACTAGCAAAACAGCGGAGAAAAAAGAGAAAGTAGGTGTTTTAGCAGATGGTAAAAGCAAGTATTGGTAATTTTCTATTGATCGGCGTAATGTCTGTTTTATTCATTTTATTGTTTAAGTCTTTGATGGGGTTATATCCCATTAAGGGCTTGCAGGAAATGGCTTTTGCGATTTAATTGACGGTAACAAAAATCTAAATATCAGGAGGTTTTAAAAAATGTCTTTTGTTGAAAAAACCCGGCAAAATATTTTGCCTTTGACTACGTTAAGCTATGAAAGCGGGGTAGAAAAATCCTATGATATTTCCCGCGTGGGCTTTTTGTCGAAAATTACTTTACGTTTTAGCGGAAATTTAAAGTGTAAACACGCCAGCAAGACCACGTTTGAAAAAGCGTTTTGCGCGCCGTTTAATTTGGCCAAGCGGACAAAATTAGTATTAAATAACGGGGTTTCTTTATGGAATACATCTGGTATGGGAGCCTATTTACAAAATCTAGCTACCAAATACGATAGCAAAATGGATATGGAAGCAGAGGGCAGCCGGTGTTTCCGTTTTGGGAATAAGGTTTCTACTACCGGTGCGGATAACCCGATTGATTTTTCTATTGATCTGAAAGTGGCCACCAACGATCGGGACGCGCTGGGATTGGTTATGCTGCAATCTTCCCAGGTGGTGGCGACGGTTCATGTGGAAAACGACGCGCCCGGCGTTTTGATGACGGATACGGATATTGAAAGCACCTTGACCGGGAATTGGTATATCACGGTAGAACATTTTGATATTCCTGTAAACGTCCAGGATTGGCCTGCCTTAAATAATTATCATCAAGTATTAGAAGACCAACAACCTATCCCGGCAACAGGTTCTAACCGTTTTACCATTCCCCGGGGCAATACCTATATGCGGATCATTAACAGCGTATTGTTAAACGGCAAACCCAACAGTGAAGACGTGGAACGGCTTAGCCTGAAATACAATCTGACTTCTGAACCGTACAATATCTACGCTCTGGATTTACTGTCTTTGCAGCGTACCCGCTACGGTAGGGATTTGCCTGAGGGCGTTTTTGTTTGGGATTTCGATTATCAAGGGGTAGTCAATTTAGGTATGCACCGTGATTTTGTTTATTCCGGTAACATTACGGAATTTGATCAGTATTTGCACATTGCCAGCGGCGCTGAATTGGGTTCCAATAATAATAAGCTGTTCACGGTGCGTGATATGTTGGTCTCTATCCAGTAGCGCGGTAAAGGGGGATTTTTAGAATGGAATTTGTAATTGAACACGGCATGTTACAAGCAAAAGACGTGAACCCGGCTGCGGCCGGGGAAAGTACGCCGGAATTGACCAACCCCCGCACCGAAGCGGCAGAGGATGTAAAGCAGGAAATTGTAACGGGAAAACATGCGTTTACGATTTCGCCGTTGGTCTATGTCCTGGCTTTGGCAGCGCTGCTCTTTGTTTGGAATCTGTTTCAACAATAAAAGAAGGTGGAAACCTTGAATAAGGTTTTGGGTAGCTTTTTAGTATTGGCGTTAGCGGTTTTTTTGTTATTTTTGGGGTTAAATCCAAACTTGAAAGACGCGATCCGCGCGGTTAGGGGGTAAATACAATGGCAAAAAGACAACCGGACAAATTTAGCTTTTTTTTAATCCTAATTTTTCTGGTTTGGATTGGCACCCATGAAAAAGTAATTGTATTTTTTCAAGAATTATTCCGGGGAGGCGAATAGAAAAATGGATCGTCAGTTGATGTTTTTAATTTTTGGCTTTGCCTCCCTGGTACTCTTGTATAGTTTTTCCCCGGAATGGGGTGAGGCTGTGGCGGCTTTGTCTTTGGTGATCTTGTTGATTAACCGGGCCGGTGTTTTTGAAAGATTTTTTTCTTAAATTGGGGGTGTGGCTAAGGTGAAAGTAAAGGATATTCTAAAAGGTGTGTTTTGGTTGATTTTAATTTATCTCTTCGCGACCAACGGCGCGGCGATCAATAGCCTGATTGGGTCTTTGGGTAATTTCTCCTTAAAGAGTGTAGCGTTGTTGCAAGGCCGGGATAACGTAAAGGGTGTGACCGCTTAATGATTTCCAATCAGAAATTTTTTGAACGGTCTGAACCGGTTATGACAAAACGGTTTAATGTGAAATTGATTCATTCTTATCCGGCAATACAAGAAGAAAAATACCGGGGAAGGCCGGTTTTGACTTTTAAAGTGCCTGTGGATGAACAAGGGAAACCTGTTTTAGGCTACCAACAAAATTTGGTCAATATTTCTTTTGAAGAGGTATACGGGAGGGCGAAACAATATGGGGAATAAACTATCTCAGCTTATGGACCGGTTTAAGGCCCTCCCGCCTGCCGGAAAAGTAGCGGTTTGCGGCGGCGTTGGTTTGGGGTGTTATTGGTTAGTGAAAGTCTTTCAGGGCGGCAGCGATACGGTAGATGTAACCGGGGAAAACGATGGAGTGATCTATTATCCCTATGCTACGGGATCAGATGATCTGAGCTTTACGGAGGCGGGAGATTCCGGCCTCTACGATTGGTATTTAGGAGGCGGCGGCAGTTCCGGCGCTGTTACCTCTGAAGAATTTCAGATGGGAATGGACGAAATACGCGATTATGTCAATAATATGTACTACGAAGGCCCGGGAAGTTTAGAAGTGGGGAACAACGGCGGCTATTCTCCCGGCGTTCCTGTGGTGGCGCCGGGCCAGGTGGATACCAATCAAGGGTATTCTGTGGTATCTGGGACAGAAGGAATAAACCGTTATTCTACTAAATATTATGCGGACGGTACAACGGAGATTTACAAAAATGGGGTATTAGTACCGGAAGAGAATTACCAATATATTCCGCAGGAATACGGCGGTACTCGTACCACAGGCAGCGGCTTAACCCAAAAGGCAAACCAGGATTTATATAACGCCCAAGTTGCCTACCAAAAAGCCTACAACGCCGGGGACAGGGCGGCTATGGCGAAAGCGGAAGCAGCCGGGCAAGCCGCTAGAAAGGCGGGAGCTACGGAAGCGGGTGCGGACGCAATCTGGAAGGCAAACGCCTCTTCCTCTAAATCAAAAAGCTCCGGTAGTTCTTCCAGTAAAACAAATTCTTCTAGTGGTTCTAGAAAAACGGCAAGCAACTCCAGCGGCTCTAACAAAACAACCGGCACTAGTTCTAATTCCGCAAACCAGGCCCTACATAAAGCGCAGACAGACTACATGAACGCCTATAACCGGGGGGATAAAGCCGGCATGGCGGCGGCAAGCAAAGCAGGCGAAGCAGCCAGAAAACAAGGGGCCACCGACGCGGGTGCGGACGCGATCTGGAAGGCCAACGCCAGGAAGTAGGTGTAAACATGGCTTGGGCTAGTTGGGATACTATTTTAGGTTCCGGGAAGGTTACAAACACCTATGGAAAAAACAACAGCCGGTATGCTTCCGGCAGTCATACGGGAGTCGATTTGGTTTTAAATAACCAATCCAAAACCGTACAGTCTTACACATCCGGCACAGTAGAACAAGTTGTAACTGGACAAAATGGCAGTAAAAAAGGTTATGGAAACTACGTTGTTGTCAAGGACGATAAAAACAACTATATTCTGTACGGTCATTTGGATTCAGTAAATCCAAATATACAAAAAGGCTCGCGGGTAAGCGTTGGCAATCCTTTGGGTATTATGGGAAGTACTGGAAACAGTACCGGACCGCATTTGCATTTAGAAGTACGGCAGGGAATAAATAAGCAAAGCGCGTCAGTAAATCCTGCTATGTACTTTATGAACGCAAAAAACAGTTCAGACGATACGGTATCATGGGCGGATAGTGCGGCGACAGTTGGGCCTACCGGGGAAGAAATTGTAAATTGGTTTCAAACAGACGGCGCTTTGCTGTTGTTGCGGATTATGTTGGTATTAGTTGGTTTATTTTTATTGCTTGCTACAATCAAGAGCAGTTTATTAGGCTAAAAGGGGGCTTTTGGGGTATGTCTTTTCTAAATACCTATGCGGCGGTGTCCGGCATGGCGGGTAGTCAAGAGGTGGACGGATATAAGAAAATTAACTTTTTTATCCGTAACGCTGTAACCTTTATTGCAAACGATAGCGAGACCCATTCTTTACTGGTCAATATGAACGGTAGAGTAGGGGAGGCCGGAACATTTGAACTAAAACCAGGCGAAGTGTTGAGCGATCTTTATACCACTTGCGATGAACTTTATGTTCAAGGGGTAGGCGGCCCTGTCCCCTTCCGGGCAGTAGGTTCTTAAAGATAGGGGGCTTGGAAAATGGGTTTAACAAGAAAGTTTAAATTAAATCAGGCTGATGTTATGGAAATCGTAATAGCCAACGACGGTGAAGGCAGCGGGGTGGACGCGGATTTGTTGGACGGTAAGCACGCGGCGGATATCTTGCCCGGCGTTGATCCGGTTAGCGGCCATTTAACCGTTGGCGGGATTGATTCCGGCGTGAATGTAAGAGCGCCGGAAAAAGCCACAGCTTCGGAAGCAACAGCCGGAACAAACGATACAAAATACATGACCCCGGCAACCACGGCGGCGGCTATCAATAACGCTTTGGGCGTTGTTGTTACATTGTTAGATGAAATCAACGGGGAGGTAATTTAGTATGGGTACGTTAAACGATAAACTGAATTATCTTTCCGGTACCAAAGCGGCAATTAAAAGCGCGATTGTAGAAAAGGGCGTTGCTGTGGGGGATTCTGATACCTTCCGCAGTTATGCCGGAAAAATCAGCGATATTGATTCCGGCGGGATTGATACCTCAGACGCAACGGCCGTTGCAAGTGATATTTTAAGTGACAAAACAGCCTATGCGAATGGCATAAAATTGACTGGCTCTATGGTAAACAATGGTGCAATTAGTCAGACTGTAAACAATGGGGAAAGTTATACAATCCCGGAAGGGTATCATAACGGAAACGGAAAGATCACTGTACCGGGGTTGTCCGGAGAGACTAGCGGGACGGCAACTGCGGCAGATATTTTGCTTTCTAAAACTGCTTGGGTGAACGGGCAAAAACTGACTGGATCAATGCCTAATAACGGCGCAGTCTCGCAAACGGTGAACAACGGCGGCAGCTATACGATTCCGGCGGGCTATCATAACGGCAGCGGTACGATTAGCGTCCCTAGTCTGGCAAGCGCGACCAGCGCGACCGCCGTCGCTGCGGATATTGCACAAGGGAAAACTGCCTGGGTGAATGGGACAAAAATAACGGGAACCTTAGTTATTCCTGTTACCCCCGAAGTGACTGTGTTATATACAGGCACTGCGGCCGGAGGTGTTGCCTGCGTACAGGAAGGAAATAGTTGTTTTTTATATACTTTAGATGGTGGTAGTCGATCGGATGTTTGTTTTGTATATAGTGGTAATCAATTTGTAAACAACACAAATTGCGAATTGGTTCCTTCGTCCTTCTTTGGTGTAGATCGTAGTAGCCGTTGTATGCTAATTAAAAACATTGATAGGGATATTACAGTTACATTGAGCGATCATGTGAGTCAAGCAATGTTACGTGTTAATGTAAGTTATACCTAGATTTTATGGTGGCAAAAATGTTATCTGAAAATAATATTTTATTTGATAAAACTAATGTTTATCAATGGCAGGAAGCGGGGTACAGCGGCCAGGGGTTAAGGGTAGCGGTATTGGATATGGAGGGAGAATTGTATCCCTACCAGCAACGAAACGTTACTTATCCCCTAGGCCCCTTCGGCAAAGCAGAGAAACACCTGGGCCAATGTTGCGCCGTCTTGGAACAGATACTGCCTGCGGCGGAGTTGTTCGCGTTGCCTGTGGCAAGGGAAGGCTGGGAATGGGTGCTGGAACAGAAACCGGATATTGTATCCTGTTCCTACTGCGGACCGAAACTGGCGGCGGATTTGGCGGCAAAACTAGAACAATCGGGCTTAGTGATCTGTACGGCGGCGGGAAACAGCGGCGCAGAGGACGGGGCGGACAAACTGTATCCTTCCGCCTATCCCTGGACCATATCGGTAGGGGCTTATTCGCCTAACACCGGCCGGGTGCAGCAGTATTCCAACGGGGGAACCGCCTTGGATTGCGTAGCCTTTGCGCCTATCGCCATCTTAAACAGCGAGATTAAGCCGATCGACTTTAACGGTACCAGTTGCGCAACGCCTTTTGTTGCCGGAATGCTTGGATTGGCAATGACAGCATCTAAAGGAAAAAAAGATTTAACTTGGGCAAGGGAATATATAAAGCAATATAGCAAAGATATTTTGGAAGCAGGAAAAGACTTATCTAGCGGCTATGGACTTTTTTGTTTACCGGAGCCGCCGAAGGAGGGAAAAAACATAGATATCCGTATGAAGATTGGAAGTAAGATGGCGTATGTAGATGGAAAAGCGGTGCAGTTGGAGCGAGCGCCGGAAGAGAAAGACGGCTGCACCTTAGTACCGGTTCGGTTTATTGCAGAGGCGTTAGGTTGTCAAGTATCATATAGCGGCAACGTTACAAGATATATTGATATTTC
>CALVXC010000074.1 GCA_944368805.1 uncultured Bacilli bacterium | reverse complement strand
TTTCAATATTTTTAAGGAGAAAAATAATGATTAATAAATTAGACGGACAAAGTATGGATTTGGTTAAGGAAAATGTGGAAAAACTTAAAGAGTTGTTTCCTAGCATTGTGAAGGAAGATAAAATTGATTTTGATGAGTTGGAGTTGCTTTTAGGCGAAAATATAAACCGCAACAATGAGCAATATTCTTTCACTTGGAATGGCAAGACGGAAGCAACTAAACTTGCACAAAAACGTTCTACCGGAACATTAAGACCATGTAAAGAAGAAAGCAAAGATTGGGATACCACTCAAAACCTTTATATTGAAGGCGATAATTTGGAAGTATTAAGACTTTTGCAAGCGTCTTATAATGGCAATATAAAGATGATTTACATAGATCCACCATACAATACAGGTCATGATTTTGTGTATAAAGATAATTTTGAAGATAATATCAAAAATTATAAAGAGCAAACAGGGCAAGCACAAAAATCAAATGCAGATACAGATGGTCGTTATCACACAAATTGGCTTAATATGATGTATCCACGTCTAAAACTCGCAAGAAATTTGCTTACAGATGATGGTGTGATCTTTATTTCAATTGATGATAAAGAAGTAGCAAATTTAATAAAAATTTGTAATGAAATCTTTGGCGAAGGTAATTTTTTAAATGACATTGTGTGGAATTCTACAAAATCAGTAACTAATACAGCGTTAATTTCTGTAGCTCACAACCATACATTAGTTTATTTTAAGAAAAAACAATATTATGTTGAAAATAGAGAATTTTTTAGATTAATTGATAGTGGAGAAGGGTTTGAAAATCCAGACAATGATCCAAGAGGACCTTGGAAAGCAGACCCATTTCAAGTTGGAGGTTGGAGACCAAATCAACAATATGAAATTATAAATCCTAAAACAGGCTCTATATATAAACCTAATCCCGGTTGTAGTTGGAAAAATGACTATAATAAATACTTGGAATTAGTAAAAGATAATAGAATAGTATTTGGTAAGACAGGTGAAGGTGGACCACAAAGAAAAAGATTTATTTGGGAAGCAAGCGAGCGTGGAAAAGTATCAACAACATTATGGACAGATGTAGAAACGACAACAAATGGAACACAACAGATAAAAAAATTATTTAACGATAAAGCACCATTTTCTAATCCCAAACCAATTGGACTTATAAAACGAATATTAGAGTTGGGAAGTGATAAAAATTCAATAGTTATTGATTTTTTCTCAGGATCTTCTACTACTGCTCATGCGGTAATGGAAATGAATTTAGATGGGAAAAATAGAAAATTTATTATGGTTCAATTTCCTGAAAATCTAGATAAAAGTTTGGAAGAAGCTACTAATGATAATAAACAAACAATTCTTAATGCAATAGAAGTGTGTGATGAGATTAATGTGCCACATGCTCTAACTGAAGTTGCAAAAGAAAGGATTCGTCGAGCGGGTGAAAAAATAAGAGATGAAAATCCTGATAAGCAAATTGATATTGGTTTTAAAGTATTTAAACTTGATAGTTCTAACCTTAAAAAATGGGATAATACACCAACAAAAGATGTTGATGTAATTCAAGATAGAATTCAAACAAGTATGGATTATATTAAAGAAGATAGAACTGAATTGGATTTAGTATATGAAGTTATGCTTAAATACGGTATTGATTTGAGCTTACCTATAGCAAAAACACAAAATGATAAAGCATATATAATTGAAGCACCAGAGTATAAATTGCTTGTTTGCACATATCCAAATTTAACAATAGAAGATATTGAAGATTTTGCAAATGAAAGTGTTGGAACATATCTTTTTGCAGACCGTTGCTTTAACACAGACAATCTTTTAGTAAACGCAGAAGAAATCTTAAAATCCCGCAACAAAGAAATGAGGTTGTTTTAATGGAAATAACTTATGAGGAATTTTTACCTACAGCAACTAACAATTTAAAAAACATGAGAAAAAAGATAATAAATCGTTTAGTATACTTTTTAAGTAAAAATCAAATAAGTAATTATGTTAGTTTAATAGTTGCAATGATTGATAAAAGTTGTTTTCTTATAGATGGTTATATCAATTGTTTATTCAATAAAAATTTAACAGTAGCAGGATTGATTGTTCGTGCACAAATAGATGTTTGTATGCGTGTTTATGGATTGAGTTTGGTCGAAAACAAAGAATATGTGTGCAAAGAAATTTTATCAGGTAAACAATTAAAAAATTTTAAAGATAAAAATGGTAAGCAATTACGCGATGGTTATTTAAAAGAACAACTTGATATTGTTTTAAACAAAACAAAGCGCGTATACAATAAGGCGTCTGGATATGCTCATTTTAGTAATGTTGCATTTTCTCATTGTTTTGTTAACTTAAATGGGACAAAATTAAAATTGCAAGTTGGTCACATAAAAGAATCTGATGAAAAACATTTAATAGAAGGTTATGATGTTATGATGTATTACTTAATATTTTTATGTGAGAATTTATTTTAAAAATTTAAATTAAGGAAATCAAAATGAAACTTAAATTTAAGAAACAAGAATTTCAAGATAAAGCGGTTATGTCTGTTGTGGACTTGTTTAAGGGTGCTAAAAATGTGCCTACAACTTTTTCTATGCAAAAATTGGATATTTTAGATTTTAGCAAAGATGAATTATTAGGATATGGCAACAGTCTTGATTTATCTATGGAACAAATTGAAAAAAATATGCACGAAATTCAAGATAGAAATCTTTTGCCACTTACTGAGTTAAAAGAACTTCGTTTTAATGTTGAGATGGAAACAGGAACAGGTAAAACTTTTGTTTATACTAAAACTATTCTTGAATTACATAAACAATATGGCTTTAAAAAATTTGTTGTTATTGTTCCTAGTGTTGCAATTAGAGAAGGTGCATACAAGTCTATGCAAACTACTCGTGATTATTTCAAACGCGAATATGAAGGAATTACATTAAAACCTTTTATTTATAATTCTAATAAACTTTATGAAATAAAAGATTTTGCACAGTCAACAAATCTTGAAATAATGATTATCAATATTGACGCATTTAAAAAAAGTGAAAATCTTTTTAATCAACCACCAAAAGATAGTTTTTCAATGGATAGAACAGCAAAAGAATATATGCAAGAATGTAAACCTATCATTATTATTGACGAGCCACAAAGTGTTGATAATACATCAAAATCAAGAGAAGCTATTGAAAGTCTAAATTCATTATTTGAATTAAGGTATTCGGCAACTCACAGACAGAAAATCAATACAGTTTATAGACTTACACCGGTTGACGCATATAATATGCACATAGTAAAGCAAATTTGTGTTGTTAATAATACTCTCGCAGATGATTATAACAAACCATATATTAAGTTATTGTCAGTTGACGCTAGCTCTGGATATAAGGCGAAACTCGAAGTAGATTTAAAGAAAAAAGATGGAACTACAAAAAGAGATACAATTACAGTAGGACCTAACACAAATCTTGTTGCAAAAACAGGTAGAGATATTTATGATGGTTATATTGTTGCTGGAATCAACGCAATGGAAGGATTTGAAGAAATTGAGTTTACTAATACTGAAAGTTTAATGTTGGGACAATCTATTGGCGATATAGATGAAAGCGTTAAGAAAAGAGAAATGATAAAAAGAACAATTGAAGCTCATCTTGACAAAGAAAGAATGTATATTCAAAAAGGAATCAAAGTTCTTTCATTATTCTTTATTGACGAAGTTGCAAAATATCGTGTTTATGATAATGAAGAAAGTGATAAAGGCGAATATGCTAAAATGTTTGAAGAATGTTATGAAGAACTTATAAATCTTCCTAGATATAAGGAAATTAAAGATTTTTATAACACTGATGTTTCAAAAGTTCATGATGGGTATTTTAGCAAAGACAAAAAAGGTAAAATAAAAAATACTCGCGAAGGAAAAGAAAGTCAAGACGATTATGATACTTACGCACTTATTATGAAAGAAAAAGAAAAGTTATTGTCTTTTGATTGTCCGGTTAGATTTATTTTCTCTCACTCAGCACTTAAAGAAGGTTGGGATAACCCTAATGTTTTCCAAATTTGCACATTGATTGAAAACAAAACTACATTTACTTGTAGGCAAAAAATAGGACGTGGACTAAGACTTTGTGTTAATCAAGATGGTGAAAGAGTTGACGATAAAAATATCAATATTTTACATGTTATAGCAGAAGAAAATTTTGCCGAATTTGCTGATAAACTACAAAAAGAAATTGAAGAAGAAACAGGGATTAAGTTTGGTATTCTTGATATTGATATGTTTGTTAATATCTCATACACTGATGAACAAGGGCAAGAAAAGACAACGAGTGCTACTGATGCACGAGAACTTTTAGACTTTTTCAGAACTAAAAATTACATAGATACAAAAGGGAAAATGAAAGATACTCTTAAAAATGATTTGAAGAATGGAACTATTGATTTACCTAAAAAGTTTGAAAGAGCAAAAGACAGAATTGTAAATCAAATAGAGAAAGCTGATAAGAAAGTTGTTGTTATGCCAGCGTATAAACAAGTTTGTGTCAAGAGAAAGGATAATTTATTTGAAGAACCAGAATTTCAATCTATATGGAATAAAATTAAACAAAAAACAATTTATCGTATCAATATGGACAAAGATAAATTAATTGAAAAATGTGTTAAATCTATTTCAGAAATGCCACAAATTCAAAAGATAAAAATCGCAAAGGAAACGGTTAAAATCAATATTGATAAAAGTGGTATTGATTACACATCACAAGGTGCTAAATTTGAAGAAGTTGATAGCGAATTTTTAATTCCAGATATTATCCGCGAAATAAGTGAAAATTGTAAATTAACAAGAAATACAGTAGGTCAGATTTTAATAAAATCTAATAGATTACAAGATTTTGTTAATAATCCACAAAGATATATTGAAGAAGTAACAAAAATAATCAATTATGTTCGTGCAAACGAGTGTATTGATGGAATAACATATACTAAACAAACAGGTAAATCTTATTCTTTTGTTGATATATTTGATTTAGAAAGCAATAGCGAAGTATTTGCATATTTAGATAAAAACGCAATAGCTGTTGAACATTCTTTGTATGACCATGTTGTATATGATAATTCGGGTATAGAACGAGATTTCGCTACCGAGCTTGATAATGATATCGATGTTAAACTTTTCTTTAAAATACCAGATAAGTTTAAAATTCCAACACCAATTGGAAATTATACACCAGATTGGGCGGTTTATGTTGAAACAGAAGATGAAAAGAAACTATATTTTGTAATTGAAACAAAAGGTTCAACAAATTATCTTGATTTAAGAGACAGAGAAAGTATAAAGATAAAGTGTGGCAAAAAACACTTTGAAGCTTTGGGTCAAGATATAAAGTTTGATGTTACAAAAGATTTTAGAAATTTCAAGTCAAAGCATATTTAACCATAAAAAGAAATTGAAGAATATTAATAGTATTAATAAAAAAGTTTATTGAAAAAATAAACTTTTTTTATT
>CALVXC010000073.1 GCA_944368805.1 uncultured Bacilli bacterium | reverse complement strand
GAACGGTACGTACGGTGGTGTGAGAGGGACCAATTAAAATAGAGAAAATCTATTTTAATTTTCTCTACTCGATTTTTGACTATAATGTTTGAATGAAAAGAAATTCAAATAAGGATTATGAGTTTTGATTAAATTGATTTTTAAGCCTCTATATTAAAAGCTTAAAATGAAAAAAAGAGTTGACACAACATTTTATTAAAATAAAAATAGATATAAAATATTGATTTTAATTATTTTTAAGATTTTGTTGTTGTAAAAAGCTTGCCTCTATTTAATGCAGCCGCGGAATACAAACAAAACGATTATACTTGAAAAAATAATGTATATATTATAAAATAATGATGAGGTGTAAATATGAAGGTCATATTAAGTAGAAAGGGGTTTGATTCAACCTATGGTGGTTATCCAAGCTTGATTTTACCTGATGGAGAATTAATATCGTTGCCTATTCCTAGTCATTATGATACTATTACCTATTCTAAAATCAATTAATTTCAAGGAACTGATTTGTACAGTTTAATGATTCAATTAAACAAAAAAATTAATGATGGAAATAAAATTCCATTGACTATAAATACAACATGTCATTTTGATCCAGATATTGCTTATTATTCATATAATCGAAAAGATGGTTGGCGTGGTTGCTTTGGGCAAGCTGGTTCTGCACAACGGGTTTTAGAAAATAATTTTGTTAAAGAAGGAGATTTGTTTTTATTTTTTGGTTGGTTTTCCGAATGTGATTATAACAATAATAAACTTTCCTTCAAAAATCGCAATGGAAAACATGTTTTATATGGATATCTACAGATTGATAAAATTATTTACCCTTATAAAGATGAAATACCAAAATGGTTAGAATATCATCCACATGCGAAAAGAGGAAAAAAAAGTCATCCCAAAAATTGCATTTATATTGCCAAAAAAAACTGTACTTTTGATAATACGCTACCTGGATATGGTATTTTTAAATATAGTCCAGTATTAAATCTCACTAAAGATGGTATGACTAGATCAAAGTGGGAGTTACCTGATATTTTTAAGGAGGTGTCTATCACATACCATAATAAAAAAAGTTGGAAAGACAACTATTTTCAATCTGCATGTAGAGGTCAAGAATTTGTTATTGAAGAGAACGATTTAATAGAAAATTGGGCTATAAACATAATAAAAGAAAATGCACGGAGGTAATGTCGATGAAATTTAAAAAAATTGACACATTTAAATGTAACCCTTGTCCAAATTTTTTAGAAAGAATAAAACTTGTATTTAAGAGCCACTAGGCTCTTTTTTTTGGAGATTTATTATGATTGTTGCAAGAAAAGAATATTTTGGTGGAATTATTTTTAATACTGATACACATACTATGTTTGAACTTGACGAAGAATTGTTCTCTTATCTTTATAAAATAAGAGCAAGTAGCCCTAAAAGTATTAAAAAAGATAAATATATTAAATCTTTAAAAAATGAAAATCTCTTTACTGATTATGATGATATTTTTAAAATTAAATATCTAGAAAATATTTCAAATAATCTATCGGCACCATTACAAATTTATGTATCAATCAGTAGTAAGTGTAATTTAAAATGTAAGCATTGCTTTAATATTCGTACAATAAGTACTGAAAATGAAATAATGACTATTGATGTTTTTAAAAAGGTGATTGATATAGTAAAAAAGTATGGAATTTTTCAGTTGAAAATTACAGGTGGAGAACCATTATTAAATCCTAATTTTGAATATTTTATTGATTTACTCGAGTCTGAACAAATATCATATGTAGTATATACTAATGGCACGTTATTAAATGATAATATTATTAATAAATTAGGTTACTTAAAATATTTGAAAAAATTAAAAATTTCATTAGATGGTGATAAAAAAATTAATAATGACATCAGAAGAATGGATGTTTTTGATGAAATATTGAAGAAATGTAAACAGCTTCCAGATGAATTGTTCGAGATCAATTATACAATTAATAATAAAAATTATTTTTGCATAGAACAATTAAAAAATGATATATCTTTTTATAAAGTTAACTCGGTATTAGATTTTGGGATTATACGAATTACTCCCTTTTTACTTAAAAATCAGAATGAATTATTGTTTAAAAAAGAAAAAATAAATGATGTAATTGATTCGTTAAAAAAGCAGAAAATACTAAAAAAGAAAAAACCATCATTAACGAATGATTTTAAATATGTAGAAAAATTTGGTTGTCCTGCGGGACAAGTATCGTGTTCCGTTTCAACAAATGGAGACGTTTTTCCATGCACTTTGTTTTATGGAAATGATTTAATGTTTTCTGGTAATATTATGTGCGATGATTTTGAAGAAATATGGCATTCTAGAGTTAATACTAAATTAAGAAATTTAAACGCTCCTCATACTTGCAAAAATTGTGATTTTTTCATCACAAAAAAATGTAATGGCGGTTGTCGTGCTAATGCACTATTCTATAATTTTTCAATAGAGGGAATAGATCCTTTTTGTGAATTATATAAGAAAATGATTGAATAAATAAGCTTATCCAAGGGGGTAGAGTTGCCTGTATAGTTATGTTGGAAGATAATATTCCACCTCTAATCTACACCGCCTAACCCGCCGTTTATGTTATTTTAAATGTTCCAAGAGCGAAGTCTCGGCTTGATAGGAAATCCATTCAACCCGAGACTTCGCTCTCTCCACATACTAAATATTATCATATTTATTTAAAAATAACATACCAGTGTAGAGAGGTGGTTGTATGTTGAAGTTAGTGAGTAGAGATTTGGAGATATTAAGAGAGGTGGAAAGATGGCGTTTCTGTTTATCTCGTCAGATTTATGATTTTACATCGTTCAAAAGCAAAAGTGCTTTTTATCGTAGATTAAAATTACTTGTTGACCATGGATATCTAACGAAGAAACGCTATTTGTATGGTTTGCCGGCAATATATACGGTTACGATACAAGCATACAAAGAATTGGCGATTCCTGTGAAAAGCAACAAAGTATCAGTTGGTGTATTAGAACATGAATTAGCGGTTATTGATTGTTATTTGTATTTCAAAGACAAATACAAACTTGAAAGCAATGCTTTTCAATCTGAACGAGAGTTAAGAAATGAATTTACATCATCAAAACATTATCCCGACATTGTTTTCAAAAAGGAAGATAATGATTATTGCATTGAAGTTGAGTTTAGTTTAAAAAGCCCTAATTCTTTAGAACGAAACATCAAAGAAAACTATTTAAACTATGAAGAGCAATTTTGGATCATAAAAAAGGAGCATTATCGTTTGAATAAACTACTTGAAGGTTTGAAGCAATCATATCCTAATATAAAAATTATTTTATGGGAGCAGATAGAAGTATGATAATCATCCCCATTATTTGTATCATAATTGCCATTGTTATTTTAATGATCTTCAACGCAATGACGAAAAGCAGTATTATCAATGATTTTGATGATGAGTTAAAGATAATTCGCAAAAACAGA
Organism: uncultured Bacilli bacterium; assembly: GCA_944368805.1. Lineage (GTDB taxonomy): Bacteria > Bacillota_I > Bacilli_A > RF39 > UBA660 > CALVXC01. The sequence goes on along the minus strand of CALVXC010000073.1, from coordinate 15,411 downwards.
AATCATATCAACAAGCAAATAACAAGTGAAAATAAAACTCTCATCGGATATAGTGGCACGAAAAATCCAATCTATACCGATGATAACGCCAAACATATTTTTATATGTGGCACGACAGGCAGCGGCAAAACCGTTGCCTTGTCTAACTATATCAAAAAAGCCATTGATGATGATTTTCCTTTAGTTATCTTAGATGGTAAAGGTGATATTGGAAATGGCTCTATTCTTGATATTGTAAACAAATTAAAAAAGGATAAAAAACTATATTTGATCGATATGAACAATACCAATCATTCAGATAAATATAATCCCTTTAAAAATGCCAGTGCCACCATTGCCAAGGATATGCTTATCAATATGAATGAATGGAGTGAGGAGCATTACAAGGTCAACACGGAACGATATTTAGAAAAACTAATTGGTTTACTGATTAAAAAGGAAGTGCCATTATCGTTATCACTGATTAATGAATATATGCCACCTGACAACTTTAGGCAATTAAGCAGTGATTTAGTATCATTAAAGATAATTGATAAACGGGAGCACGCACAAAATGTTGAATTGATATCCGGTATCAGTAAAATCATTGAGGGAGTATTGGCACGATTTTCGTTAATCAATGAAAGTGAACTGGGTTCGATGTTTCGTGATGATGGCATTGATATCTATACGGCGATTCAAGAAAAAGCCATAATTCTATTTATTTTAAATCCATTAATCTATCCGGAACTAGCACCTTTGATTGGAAAACTTATTTTGATTGATAGCAAAAAAGCAGTAAGCAAATTATATCAAAACAATCAATCAAGAGTTTTTTATTTGTTTGATGAAATTAATGTCTACGCCTCACCAAATTTGATTAATTTAATCAATAAATCAAGAAGCGCCAATGTTACTTGTATCTTAGCAACTCAAAGTTTGGCTGACCTCGAATATTTGGCTGGAGACGCTTTTAAACAACAGTTAATCGAAAACTGCAATAATTACATTGTCATGCGTCAAAACAGTGCCAAATCAAGTGAAGAATGGTCGAGAATTATCGGTACAAGACCAACTATGGAAGTTACTTATAAAATTGAACAAAAAAGTTCCAATACAGAAAGTACGGGATATGGTTCGGCAAAACGAGTTCGGGAATTTATCTTTCACCCTGATGACATTAAAGCCTTAAAAACAGGAGAAGCCTTTTACATATCAAGGGACAACAACACATATATAAAAGTAAAGATAAACAAGCCGTTTTAAAAGGAGTGATTTCATCATGAAAGGTATTTTATCTAACTGGGTATATTTTGTTTGGTCTTGTGTTTATGTGTTATTGTTATGGGTGATATTAGGTTGTACTTTATACGGTTTTTTATGGAGTCTGGGAATTTATGCCGTAAGTATTGCCGTTGCTTTATCTCCGTTGGGGGAAAGTCTTATGAGAAAGTTAGAGAATGTAAAACCGATTGTTACCAACAAAGAAAAAGAACGGTTGTTGCCGCTTTTTCATGAAGTTTACCAAAACGCTTTAAAAGAAACACCGTCGTTAAGTAAAAATATTGAATTATGTATCAGCAATGATATGACTGTCAATGCTTTTGCCTTTGGTTCTAATACGGTAGTTTTAAATAGAGGAACCATTGAAAGTATGAGCGATGAGGAAATTAAAGGCGTACTTGCCCATGAATTTGGACATCTAGCCCACCATGATACCAAAGCTTTATTAATCAATGTGATCGGAAACGGTCTTTTTTCTTTGGTGATTATGATAATTAACGGAATTATTACGGCTTACAATATAATCACTAATTTATTTAGACCGGGGCATGACAGTATATGGATTATGAATCTTTTAAAAGGATTCGTTAATATTATGACCGTAATCATTATGTGGGTAGGAAATGTTATTTTATCCTTTAATAGCCGGCGCAATGAATTTCATGCTGATAATTATGCTTCCAAGATTGGTTATCGAGAGAATTTAATTGAAGCCCTTTATTTTCTTTCCAAACTTGATATGCGAGGTAAGATATCATTCAAAGATAAAATGAAAATGTCCCATCCTCACATTAACGAAAGGATAGGACGGTTAGAAAATAAGTAAATTTATACTTTTAATTACATAAAATATATTATATTATTTTCCTAGATTAATCTCATATATGAAATATAAAATTTCTTTATATTTCGACAATATTATATCATATTGGACTTTTCGTTTCAATATGGAAATAAAAGAAAGGATGATTATTTTGTGAATAATATAATCTATTTTAACGAGTCAAATAGACAACAACAACTGATATATTCAAAATTACCGGTAAAAAAAGTTATGCAAGAATGGTTGCAACATAGCAAAAATTATATCAAAGTATCAACACTTCAAAAATATGAAAGCATTATAAATAACCATATTATTAGAAATATCGGTCACTTTTATATAGAAGAATTAACGGAAACAATTATAAATGATTTTATTTCTTATCTGCTTTCAAGGGGAAATCTAAAAAATCAAAAAGGCTTGTCAATGAAAACAGTCAATGACATCTTGATTGTTTTGGAAATGGGTTTAAAATATGCGGAGAAAATCTATTTTGTTCCATATCCAAAAATTAAGTTGCTTAAATTCAAATATAAGGAAATTCAGATTTTATCATATCAACAACAAAAAACTTTAGAGAATTTTTTATTACATGAAATCAATATCGATAAATTTGCGATTCTTTTAACATTGTACTCCGGTCTTCGTATTGGTGAGTTATGCGCTTTGCAATGGAATGATATGTTGGGGGGATGTATTAAAGTCTCCAAAACAATGTTGAGAATTAAAGATGAAAATAACAGAACGAAAGTAATTATCTCTGAACCGAAAACCACATCTTCTAACAGAGTCATACCATTACCAGAATTTATATTGCCGATTGTAGAAAAATTTAAAAAGTCAGAAGGCTACGTTATTTCCAATGATAAAGGAAAATTCATTGAACCCCGATTAATGCAAATGAAATTTAAAAAAATAATTTTGGAAGCCGGGTTACCGGATTTTAACTTTCATATTTTGCGACATTCCTTCGCCACTCGTTGTGTAGAGGCAAATTTTGAAGTCAAATCATTATCGGAAATTTTAGGCCATTCCAATGTAAAAACAACATTGAATTTATATGTTCACCCATCCATTGAATTAAAACGAAAGAATATGAACAAGTTACAATTAACAGCCAATATATAAAATAGACCGTCTTAAATGACGGCCTATTTTTTTTGTACTTTTTCATATATGAGATTAATCTAGGAAAAGTTATGAGATATTTTGATTATAACATTTATTGTTTGTAATCAATAAGAAGTTGCGGTGATGGAGGCATGATTTATGTGGAAATGTCCTGATTGTGGCAATGAAAATAATGATGAGATTACACAGTGTGTTTGTGGGACAAGCAAAGATGAAGTTCAAAATATTGTTCATATTGATGAAACCAATTCTACTCCAATCGATGAAGTTGACAACAAAAAAGATAAAACTGGGGTGTCTTTGCCACCTTTGCCGCAAATCCCCCAGCAAGTACAAACGGTTGAAACGCCTTCCAAAAGAATGCCAGTTGGGGCAATCGTTGCCATCTTTGTTCTTGGCGCAATTGTTATTATTTTTCTTATGTACTTTCTTTTAAGTAATTCATCTGATTCCTCCTACTATGATGACGATGATTATTATGGTGACACTTCATCATATAGCGATAACACTTATGAAGATGATTACAATGAAGTAAATAGCTCTGTATACGATCCTTTTAGCGATTATGCTTACAATACTATTTATTTTGTTAATAGATTTAGTACTGATGGAATTTATGTACGTTCAGGCCCCGGAAAGGAGAATAGGGACATATATTACATCAAAAAAGGTGACAGGAATACCAAATTAGAGTATTTAGGTTCTGCTGTTGTCGGTAGCGACGGATATGACTGGTATTATGTACAAATCCCGGATGGTAGCTATGGATATGTTCGTGAAGATGTCGTTGATTATGAAATGGAATAATTGTTATAACGAAAAGAGGTAATTGACCAATGGAAAGAACAAGGCCTGCCGAAGAAACAAATGAGTATTATAGCGAAAAAATGAAAGACTTGCAATATAAAAGAAAGTCTGCACGCCGTCGTCAGATTGCTAGGCGTAAAAGAAGGTTTTATGTACTTCTTTCTTTAGTGATGGTAACTTTTTTAGGAATAGGATATGCGGTTTCTCATGCAGTGGGAAATATAGAAACGGCGGAAGTTACGAGTTCAGGGAAGAGTTCCGGTCAAGTGCAGGCCACTCCTTATGTTGAACCCTCTTCTGATTATGAACGCGTGATTAATCGCTCTTATCCGATTGAACCTGGCTATATCGCAGGAACTGGTGAATTAAGAACTATTGCTAATAGCGGTGGCAAACAAATGGAAACAAATGCCGCAATCAATTTAGAAAAGATGATTGCTGGTTTAAACGATGCAGGTATGAGTATTATTGTTCAATCTACTTACCGCACCGATGCAGATCAAGAATATCTTTATAACCGTCAAATTGGGCGGCAGGGAGGTGATGAGTTAAAGGCCGCTACGATATCAGCAGTACCATTGACAAGCGAACATCAAGCAGGTTTGGCCGTGGATTTAAGTGTTGATGGTAATCTCGATGAATCATTTGCGGAAACAGCGCAAGGGCAATGGCTTTTAGAACATTGCGTGGAATATGGATATATTCATCGATATACCGAAGATAAAATGGAAATTACCGGAATTATTTGGGAGCCATGGCATTTCCGCTATGTGGGATCTCCAGAGGTCGCTAAAGCAATTACAGATTCAGGCAAATGTATGGAAGAATATTATGGAAAGTTTCTCGATCCCGAAGACATTGAACCATATTTACCATATTTGAAATAAATTTTAAATGATAGATCAATACTTTTCATGCTTGAAAGGCATAAATTATGGAACATTTTTTAAAAAACTATCTTGAAACTGCTTGGGAAGAAGTTATTCCATATTGGTCAGATGAACAAGCTACTAATTATTATAATAATTGCATTGTTATTTTAATGAATTATATAGATCAACTGGTACAAAACAATTTGGAAATTGAAAGTATGTGCGATAAGGTGTTTTCCCAATATGATTAAGTCGGGAATGTTTGGTAAGGGTGGATAACTTAATGAACAATCAGGATTTTATTACAAGAATTTCTGAGTTACAAACGATTAGTAATGAACTTGATGATAGATTGCAACAATTAGATAAAAGCTATCAGGTAAAAGAAGATGAAATAATTCATCAAATAGATTTATCTAAAAAATCATTGCAAGAGCATCGGGACGAAAAGAAAAATGAATCCATAAAGGACAGAAAAGACCTTTTAGATTATTGGGAAAGATATAAAGAACATTTGGAAACGTATGAGGCCAAACTTTGGGTTGGCGCTCAAGAAAAAGCAGGTTTTCATAAAATTATTTTTGCACCTGCTGAGCCTAACTTTAACGTTTTAAACCAATTATGGAATGTAATAAATAAGAATTCTTTTTTTAGCAAAATTACTGGTAGTTGGCGCGATGCTGTTTGCAAATATTGCGATATAATTGGTCAAGGGAAATCATATATCAGAAAAAGTATCGCTGATACAAATAGTTTTTATGACTCTTCATTAAAAAAAATTGATAGCGACTATCATGAAGCATTGCAAAATCTTAAAGAAGAACAATCAAAGCAAATTGAAACTGTAAAAATATCATTTACGGAAAAACGGAATAAAGTAATAGAACACTACGGTTTACTTTTAGCCTCAAAAATGGACTTTAATCATGCGTTAAAGTCGTACAGAAGTTCGTTAGGTGCCGAGGCTGATTCCTGGGTAAAATATCGGCCGTCTACCAATTTCCCTAGTGAGATTATGATCGGAGATGTATTGCAAGAATTCCAATTTTCTGATGTTTGTCGTTTAAGCAATCCTGATATTTTATGGGACGAATATGAAAGCATAAAATTTCCTTTTGTTATGAACTTTTTTGCCCCGTTGAATCTTTATATTAAGTATTCGGAAGAAAACCATGACTTAGTTTTTTCGGGAATTAATGCTATTTTACTCCGAATTATTAGCAAAATGCCGATCAATTGTTTTCATATTACCTATATTGATCCTGTTGCTAGAGGAAGTAATTTAAAAAGATTAAAAGTATTATCGGAACTGAATGGATGTCATATTTGTGGAAAACCGGCGGCAAATAGAACCGACATTGCTTTGCGATTAAAAATGCTTGAAAACTTAGTTGATGAACTAAGTTTGACTTTAGCGACCGTTGGCACGGTTTATGATTATAACAAAACTTATAACGACAAAATGGATTATCACATTCTTGTATTAAACGATTTTCCCAATGGACTTGAAGGGCCTGCTCTTGACTCATTGGAAGTCATTATTAACAATGCACATAAATGTGGTATTTCGATTATTATCACGCAAAAAGATGATGAAAAAATTGAACACGGAATTAGCGATTTGATTGAGAAGATCAATAATACTTTTCAGTGTATTGATGCGACAAAACAAGAAGTCATGATAGATTATGATGGAAAAAATCATCATTTTGTTTTTAGTGATGAAAATATCGTTTCAGGGAAGTACCTTGAAGAAATTTTGGATGAATATAGCAAAGGAAGCATCAGAGACAATTCTTTCAAACGACTTTTACAGCCCAATCGTCCTATAAAATATCTCGATGCTAAAAAAGGGTTGTCCGTCCCCTTTTCTATTGATAATCGTAATCAAATGTGCAACATTGAGATTGGTGGTGATCTTACAGCTCATTGTATGATTTCCGGCTCTACTGGTAGCGGTAAATCTAATACACTACATGCAATTATTGCGGGCATTCTTTTGAATTACCATCCCGATGATGTTGAATTGTGGTTAATTGACTATAAAAAAGTTGAATTTGCCGAATATCTAATCAATACCCCTCCACATGTGAGAATTATTGGTCTTGACCGAACCGAAGAATTTACTTTTAGCTTATTAGACAAGGTAAAAGAAGAATTTGAACGGCGTATGGAACTTTTTACCAGTGTTCATGTGACCACGATTGAGGCATATAACAGTTTGGAAGGTATAAAACCATTGCCGCGAATTATTCTTGTGATTGATGAATTCCATAATTTGACCCAAACGATTCAAGGAAATCAGTATTATACAACCTTATTTGAAAATGCGCTTTCGGAATATCGTGTATTGGGCTTGTCATGTATTTTATCAGATCAGGCAATTCGAGAAGGTTTGCGTGGAATGACGGACAAAGGGCGAATGCAAGTTCATAATAGACTCGCTATGCGTAATGAAATGCACGAAGTAAAAGAGACTTTGGCAATAGATAACAGTTATTATACAGAACGTCTTTTGGAAAAAATCAGAACTCTGGGACAAGGCGAAATTATTTTTAAAAAGGAATATCGAAATCGCTTTGGTGACACTCAAATAAAGATTGACAAATATTTGGGTTTATTGGTTACGTCTCAAGACCGTAAAGATTTGCTTGCACATATCAGTGATCATATAACTGACTATACCAAAAAAGATCTGATTGTTGTGAAAGGCCAATATCGTGTTGATTACAGCGAAAAAGAAGTTAGCAAATTTGAAGGGTCTCATTCTAACAATAAGTGTGGGTTGTACGTCGGTTCACCCTCCAGTCTAGATTCCTGTTTTATGATTCCGTTAGAAAATAAAACCGATGAAAATGTAATCATCATTGGTAGTGATGCCAATATGCGATTTAGTATTCTATTTTATGCAATCAAAAGCTACCTTCGCAATTCTGAAAATGAAGTTATTATTATGGCACATCAAGATGATGAAATCTATCTGAAATTTAAAGAATATCTGGGATTTCAAGGCAATTTTAGAGTTATTGATAATTTATCTGAAATATGTGCTGTTATACAGGAATTAAAAGAATTTATTGATACTAAAAAGGAAAGAAATGTTTTGGTAGTGGTATTGGGGCTATACTCTTTATTGGAAAGTATGGAGAAATTGGAACCCAAAAAACAGCAAAAATCTACCAACACTTATGCTGTATCTGAATCCAATGAAAACGGAACTGACGCACTGGTAGCAATGATTCATTCCATAGAGAAAGGTATTTCTAAGTATCCCAGTAAAGAGGAAGCTCCCGGGACTCAGTCCGCAGAAAAGCCAAAAGAACAGAAAGATCAAAATATGGCTTATAATGCACGCGGTGATTTTATCCAAATTCTTTCCAATGGTTCCCGCTTGGGAATACATGTGATGTTAAACCTTGAATCGGTAAAATCGTTAAAACGATTTAGGGGGACAGGATTTACTTTAGAAGACTTTAAGCATAAGATTGCCCTGCAAATGACAAAAGATGATGCTTACACCTATATTGACAATGCACGAGCGGTAACAGATTTGGACGAAATATCTGTAATTTATAGTGACGGGAGTAATTCCTATAAATTATTTAGACCATATCTTTTGCCAAAGGTTGTGAAATAAGGAGGACGTAATGGGATCTAGAATCATACGAGACGCTGATGATATGGATGCTTTTGCAAATAAATTGGATGAATATGTTGAAGGTGTCCAAACTGCCTGTATACAACTGCGGTCTGCAATGGACTCTTCGGCTACGCTATTGGGAGATCGCAAAAGCTCCGAAGCGGTTCAACGTATTAATGAACTGGTTGATGCAATTTTATCAGAATTATCTCAAGGTACAGAAACGGCCAACACATTGCGAGCATCTGCTAAGCCGTTACATGAAGCGTCAAATATAAGATTTCGTTAAGGGGGATTCAATGATGTTTGGTTTTTCAGTGAATGTTGATTATCAAGAAGTCCTTGATTTGGCAAGAAGTATTTCTTCGTCTTTGAAATCAATTTTAGAAAACAATAATGAAATGAAGCAAAACTTAAGAAACCTTGGCGTGACCTTTCAAGATGAAGGTTTTGAGAAAGTTTGTGGTATGGTCGCTAACTCAGAAAAGAATCTACGAGAAGCAACACCAGACTTACTTCTTGTTTCAACGAAACTACTTGAATACGCTGACGATCTTTTTCAAAGCACTAAAAAATTATAATATCGAGAAATTATGTTTCATGTAGATGTTGAACAATTACCAATCTTACAGGAAAAATTAGAAAAAACGAAGGCAGACTTAGAACGATTGGCACAAGAGGGTACATCACGAATTCGGTCTACACAACAAATCCTTGATGAGTCTTATCAAAGGGCATATTATTATGAAAGAGCGATCAGTGATAGAATTGATGACATAAACCGGGAAATCAGTAATTTGCGCTATCGATCATCTTCTGATGATGAAACTGTTGCCGATCGATTGGATTCACTTTATCGAGAGGAACAAGAGTGTCGGGAAGAGTATTGGGCCGCTCAAGATGCGACTCGTGATGCCCGGCGGCGGAGTGAAAGTTTTGCCAGAGAATCTTCCAGTTACCAATTACTTCAAAGATGTATTGTTGAAGACTATTTTGACACTGTTAATAAAAGTGCGGTATTTTTAGAAAAATACCGCACCTTGGTGTTGAATTCGCAAAGCGTATTAGAAAATCAGTCGGTAGAATCCTATCATAAAATTCCTAATGATCTGCCGGAGGTTCCTGAACATATAGGGCTTAAAATAATAAGTCGTTACACTGGTAACCGTGAAACGGTTATTGATGTAAATAACCCGTATCGTATGTCAGGTGATTTGGACAAAGCGAATCAGTGGCTCAATAAACATTCTGAATCGTTGCCCGGAAATGATTCCGGTTCTGTAAAAGGCGTTGAATTTTCTTTTGCAGAAATACCGGCGAGTTCTGCCACCGAAACTTCCGATTTGATGAAACTCGATATTCAGCGGTTTGCGATAACACTTTTGGATGGTAGTGGTAAGGATTATTTTAATTTTGATTTGGACGAGTATCTTGGAGTTCCCGAACCGATGCGAGAATGTTGGAAGGAAAACATCTCTCCGGAGACACATTGTGTGAAACGGGTAGAATGCAGTACGAAAATCGGCGGAGTTGAGTATGTTTCCGACCGCGTTGTATATCAAATGGTTGATTTTGATCCTTATACAGTAGATAGCAACGGTTATACTAATGAGCAACGTATTAGAAACGGCTGGTCGCCGGTAGATAGTAGAGGGCGAGTAATACAATTGCATCATTTGATACAGGAAGAACCGGGAGCCTTGCTTGAAGTTCCTGAGGATGTCCATGATGATGGCAACTGGCATGGTTTAAAAAAAGCCGGTGAAAGTTTTCGTAATGATGAAATTCTGAACAAACAGTTCAATAATTTCAAAAGACAATATTGGAGGTGGAGGTTGAATCAGAAATTAAAAGAATTAAACGAAAGAAAGAAGGAGTGAGATGATGAATGAAAAAAGAAAAAAAATGCTGGATTTAATCTATGCAAATAAAGATATCTTTTATTTTGGTGACGTATATTGGCATGGGGACTATATGCCTTGGGAGCCAAAAAAAATTAAAGTTGAAGATAAAACAAAAGTGGAAGAGTCCTTAAATATCAAATTTCCGGAGTCATATATCTGGTGTTATGAAAATATATGTCGTTATGGAGTGCCAATAGAATCCCCTTTAATAATAATGGATAACACTCTTAGTAAGAGAAAGTATTCTGAAAAATTCCCCAAAAGCTTTATAGAGTTAGATTCTTTGGATTTTTATCAAGTATGTTTGGATTGTGATACAGGGAATGTTGTGTATTGGTGGCACGAGCAGTATGAATATGACGTTAAATTTCAAACTTTTGAAGACTATGTGTTGTATTTGATAGAAGATCATATAGAATTTCTCGAAGATGACGAACTTTTTGAAGATTGGTTTAAAGACATGTCTGATTATGAGGAGCGTTTAGAATTTAGAAAGCATAAAAAAGAACTAAATTAGATATGGTCTGAAACAGTAAACGGGGCAATGTTATGAAAAGGGTATTAGAATTTATATGGAAAATGATTACTTTGCCCTTAAAAGGTTTAGACATCGATTTTGGCAAAGATCAAATAGAAGATAGCGAAGAAAAAAAAGAGAATATTGAAGTCGATAGAAGTGGAAACGAAAAAGTATATTCTCAGAGTTCGGAGGCAAATCGTGCTGAAGTCAAAAAAGATGTTTTCGACCTTGATTCCTTTGACGGGAAATACAGATATGCGAAACGACTCCTTGAACGGCGCTATCGGAATTATGCTCTTGCGGAAACCTTCGTTTCTTTGATTGATACTTGTGATACTCATGATGAAAAGTGCGAATTGGTCGTATTATTCATTGAAAATTTTTATCTTGACCCCGATAAACTTCACGATCAAGTACAAGAGGAAACAACAAAAACTACGTTCCGCATGGAACGTTTGGCAATGTCACACCTTGCCTTTATTAAATCCCTTGTTCATTGGATTATGCTCAATAACGGAGACAGCGTTCAAGAATTTGCCGACGATTTTACAAGAGTTGTATTTGCAAGCCCTTCCGTTTTTCGTTCTAAAATTGAAAAGGCGTATGCCCTCTTTCGGGGTACATGGCTATGGTATAATACATATGTCATTTAAAATAAAACTTTGTTGAACAATCGTATTATAAAATCGTGTCCCAATTTAACAAATCAATAGAATGTGAAACATGCAAAGGACGATAGAAACAATGAGTCTAAAGCAATTACAGCAACAAGCATATCAAAATAAAGTCAATAAAGGGTTTAATGTAACTAATATTGAAAAAGAATTTTGCCTGCTTTACGGTGAAGTTGCCGAAGCGTATGAGGCTTATCGTAAAAAGAAGGACGATTTAGGGGAAGAATTGGCTGATGTGGCTATATACCTATTGGGATTGGCTGAAATTTTAGGTTTTGATTTGGAACAGGAAATCACTATGAAAATGGAAAAAAATGAACGCCGTATTTATAAGTTGATTGATGGGGTCAATACTGAAATGAAAGGAAAATAATCAATCATTGATGTTATGAATAAAGTTGAAGAGATAACAGTAATAGAAGTCAATAAACCATCCAAAGAAGAAGCGAGGAAAAAGGTTGAAGAACTTTCCAGATTTTTATCTGAATATTGGACAGCAAAACACAATAACAATATTTCAGATAAAATAAAAAACAACCAATAGGAAAAAGGTGAGGTTCAATATAATAATAACAAAATCATCTTTAATGAAGTAATTAAAGCAGATAAGCAGAGTAGAAGCAAAGCATTAGAATATTTCAAAAAGGTAGTTGAATACACTATTGATGATAGTAGCATTTATGCCTTTGCTTATATGATTATAAATTATTCGGAAATCTACAAAGATAATAAAGACTTACTTAAAAGCCATATAAGCATGATTAAGGAGAGAAAAGACTATAAGGCAAATAGAGATATTAGAAAATGGTTTTTACGATGTTTATGGGCATGATATTGAAAACTAATGAAACCTGAGAAACTTTTAGATAGGGAGAACTAAGAAAATGAGATAGGATTTCCTATCTCATTTTTGTTGGTTAAATATTTGATTTTGGTTTCCGAAACTAATTGACAAAAGCCTTTAATAGCAGTATAATAATCAGAGTAACTAAGGGAAAAATAATCAGGGTAACTGATGAAATCTATTAAACAAAAGTATAAAAAACACCTGTAAAACAAGGTATTTGAAAAATTGTATGCGCATCCTTAGCTCAGCTGGCAGAGCACCTGACTCTTAATCAGTGGGTCTAGGGTTCGAGTCCCTAACAGTCCACCATATTGATTATAAAAGCCGTTGAGAATCAACGGTTTTTGTTATATTTAAGTTGAAAATCACTCTTGTTTTAATTATAAATTTGTTTGTAATCGAATGTATTTTTTGTAATATTTATTAATAATTAAATATTTTAAATACTAGACTTAATTTAATTGATTTGATACAATATTTTTAAGATATAAGGTGATATTTATGCGAAACGGTTTACTTAAATTTATTTTTAGTTGGAAAATGTTAACATTAGTTTTAATCCTAGTTCAAATTTTCATTATATTTGCCGGTTTTTATTGGTTAAGTGAATATCAAAAATTCTTCTTCGGAGGATTTACTTTATTAAGTTTAATTTTAACTATTTACATATTTAACAAACCAGGAAATCCAGCTTTTAAAATGAGTTGGATGGTTATTGTTTTAGCCTTTCCTATTTTAGGAGGAGGATTATACTTATTTATTCAAACGAACATAGGAACTATTGGAGTAGCTAAGCGACTTCGTCATATTTTTACTAGTACTAAAAGTTTTGCCAAACAAGATCCACAAACTTTATCAAACTTATTAAAAACCGATAAAGATATATATAATTTAGCCAACTATGTTTTAAATTCAAGAAATTATCCAATTTATGAAAATTCTAAAGCCACTTATTACCCATTAGGTGAAAATGGTTTTAAAGAAATGATTGATCAATTAAAAAAAGCTAAAAAATTCATTTTTTTAGAATATTTTATTATAGAAGACGGTATAATGTGGTCAAGTATTTTAGAAGTTTTAAAACAGAAAGTTAAAGAAGGAGTTGAAGTTAGAGTCATGTATGACGGAACATGCTCAATAGCTTTATTACCCATAAATTACCCTAAACAATTAGAAAGTTTTGGAATCAAAGTAAAAATGTTTGCACCAATTAAACCAGCTTTATCAACTCATCAAAACAATCGCGATCATCGTAAAATATTAGTTATTGATAATAAAATAGCTTTTACCGGAGGAATTAATTTAGCTGATGAATACATTAATCAAAAAAAACGTTTTGGACATTGGAAAGATGTAGTTATCATGATTGAAGGAGAAGCTGTATCTAGTTTTACCTTAATGTTTTTACAAATGTGGAATATTAAAATTGATAAAAATGAATATGAAAAATATCTAAAAGATATATATAAAGTACCAACTGACGGTTATATTTTACCATATAGTGAAATACCAATTACTCACCTTCGAGTAGCCGAAAATGTTTATTTAAGTAGTATTTATAACGCTAAAGAATATATTCATATTATGACGCCATATCTAATTATTGATAACGAAATGATTACTGCTTTAAATTATGCAGCAGCTAGTGGAATAGATGTATCAATTATAATGCCACATATTCCTGATAAAAAATTAGCTTTTAATTTAGCAAAAAGTTATTATCCAGAATTAATAAAAGGAGGCGTAAAAATATATGAATACACACCAGGTTTTATTCACGCCAAAAGCTTTGTCTCTGACGATATAAAAGCCATTGTTGGAACAATTAATCTAGATTATCGTAGTCTGTATCTACACTATGAATGTGCGACTTACTTATATAAATGTCAAACCATTAAAGATATCGAAGAAGATTTTAAGCAAACTTTAAAAAAATGCGAATTAATAACTATTGAAAAATATAAAAAGAATAAACTTATTGATCGTTTTATCGGAAAGGTATTACGATTATTTGCTCCGTTAATGTAAAAGTCTTGAAGACTTTTTTTGTTTACAATTAGAAAACAAAAAATGTCAAGATATGTCTAATTGTGTATAAAATTAAAAATAAGGGTAGGCTTATTAAATATAATGTGCTAAAATTGATAATGCAAGAAAGAGGAATAAAATATGAAAAAGGAAAATATGATGATAGTTTTAAATAGTATAGTAACTTTAATATTGTATTTTGGATGGATTATATTAACCCAACTAATTTTTAGTAGCGGTATTACATCTACTAATTTCATCATCAGTTTTTTCGTTTCCATTTTATTTCTTATTTTATTTGTTTTTCAATATCGTATTAAATTAAAAAACGATTATCAAACATTTTTAAAAAATAAATATTATACTAAAATTTTCATTTCTTATATTACTATTATAGCAATATTTTTAGTCGTTATTGGTATTATGAAAATATACGATTTTGATTATACGAACAATATATTAGACGAAATAAACCTAATGCCATTTGCAGGCTTATTTAAAGTTTTAATCTTCGCTCCAATTGTTGAAGAAATTGTTTTTCGCGCCTCTTTTAAAAACGCAATCAAACAAAAAAGTTTATTTATTTTAGTAAGTAGTTTAATTTATGGATTTTTACACATTGCTTTTATTGGTATTACTACTACTACTTTAATTGGAGCACTACCTTTTGCTTTATGTGGTTTAATTCTCTCTTATATTTACCTTAAATATGATAATTTAGTTTTAAATATATTAGTAAGCTTCTTATGTAATATAAGTTTCTTGCTTGTTTTATTAATTTAAATGTGATTGATGTTATTTAATAGCACACTTACGTTTAAGTGTGTTTTTATGTGTGCCGTGCATGGCATATAACTAGGTGGTGAAAGTCCACTATACGCGTCGGTATCTGCGAAGTATTA
>CALVXC010000072.1 GCA_944368805.1 uncultured Bacilli bacterium | reverse complement strand
ATTTACAGTTAGTGTTAATGTAGTTGTATTTCCTGCCTCATCGGTTGCTGTATATGTTATTGGATAACTTCCTACTACACTTGGTGTTACTGTTCCACTTGTTGTTACATCTAATTCTCCTCCACAGTTATCTGTTGCTGTTCCTTTTGGTACTATATATTCATTTGTACTAGAACCTTCGCTAATCTCATCTTTACTTATTGTTATAACTGGGCGGACACTGGCAATAGCGTCGTAAACGTGGTCGTTGCGCAGTTCGCCATCAAAAGTTACAAGCCAAGCATTGTAGCTTATGGGTGTACTTGTCCAATATCCATAATTAATTAAATTTTCATATAACCATGGCGTATTTGTTAATATTTCACTATTGTTAACATTATATATCTGATCATATGTCGGTAAACTTGCTTCTACTGTCCAATTTGAGGTTTGGTTTTCTAAATAATTATTTGCTGTTATTGGACCAAATGAAGTAAAATTTATATCACTTGACTCCTGTGTTCCTCCTGCCGCTTCATAATCCACACTGCTTATCCACTCAACTACATCACCTATATCCTCATTCATTATTAAATCTACACTTTCTCCATTATCTTCTAATACATAAAAGGTTCTTTTTGTTCCATCTCCGGGATCACATTCATATACTGTCCCTACATCATATGATATTCCATATACTGGTGTACATATTGGATCTGTTGGTATTTCATAATCTACACTATAATCACTTGTATGTCCATCTACTTCTATTACCGGAGTTGTTTTATCATATTTAATACTTTCTGTTTCTACTTCTTCACTATTTCCTACTCCATCATATCCTGTTACTTTACTTTTTATCTCTTTACATTCATTTCTTTCTATCTCACTATTTATTCTATCATCCGTTGTTTGTATTTCACTTTCACTACTATATGTTCCACTATCTACACTTATTTGATATCTATATCCTATATATCCCCCACATCCTATATCATTTCCTATTACATTTATATTCGGTATACTTTTATACCATCCATTATCTCCATCACTTCTATTTGGACTTATCTCTACTTCTATACTTGGTTTCTCTTTATCTATATTATTTAAACTCTTACTACAACTACTTTCATTTAATGCTTTATCTCTTACTTTCCCTATTACCATTTCATTACTTGGATTATTATTATATATTTTACTATTTTTATTACTATATTCTTCTTCTTCAAATGCATATGGTAATTCATGTAATCCTGATATTTCATCACTTCCATTTATTGAGGCTGTTACACTTCCACTTGTACATGCTTCATTATCATAACTTATACTACAACTTGGATATGTCTTATCTAACTTATAATACTTACTATCATAATTACTACACATACTTGTTTCTAATCCTGCATTATTTTCTACTTTCGCACATATATGATAATTCTCTCCATCATTTTCTATTAATACTGTCTCTCTTTCTATATTCCCTTCGATATTTGGTGTACAACTTTCTATACTATCACTTAAACAATATTCTAATCTTTTTATCCCACTTTCACTATCTCTTGGTATTACTATTACTTCTATATTTTCATTACTCCACTCATCATTTGCTTCTAATGAAAATTCTATACTTGGATTTGTTGTATCTATTTTACTTACTATTACTTCATATGGGTCACTTATATTCCCTGCTTTATCTTTTACCCATGCATAATACGTCCCCATCGGATATAAATTAACACTTTCCCATGGACTTGCTTCATCATTTACAAAACTACTTGGTATATTTGTATCACTTGTTATTTGATATCCACTTATTCCACTTAAACTATCTAATCCTGATACACTTATTGTTTTATTACTACTACTCCATTCACTACTTGCTGATGCATTCCCAATCGTTGGCTTTTCTTGATCTATTTTACTTACTTCAACACTACATGTATTTTTGTTCCCAGCTTCATCTTTTACTTCGAAACTATATTCTCCATTACTACTTACTTGGTAATTATAACTACTTCCATTACTATAATTACTTTCACTTATCTCTTTTATTCCTGATACCCCACTTAAAGTATCATTTCCTTCTACATTTAATGTTACATCTGTATTTACCCATTCACTTGGATTCCCTTCTACACTACAACTTGGATTTGTTTTATCTAGTTTATAATTAGGACTACATACTGTTTTACTATTTCCTACTACATCACTTGCATATACACATATTTTATTACTTCCACTTTCAGTATCGATTGTTATACTATTGTTTAAAGTTATATTTGGTGTACAACTATCTAAGGTTGTTTGACAGTATAAAACGCTTACTACTTCTGTTTGATCACTTGTTTCTACATTTACATTATAATCTTGGTTACTCCATTTATCACTTGTTGGTTCAAATGTTATTTCTGGTGCTTGATTATCTACTTCTACTTTCTCACTTTCTGGTCCTTCTTCATTTACATTCCCGGCTTTATCTCTTACTATTCCTGCTTTCGGTTTTAAACTTACTAAACCGTTCCCTGATCCTATTTTTACTGTTATTGTATATATATTCCCATTCCTTACTATGTTATTTATACTTGCTTCT
>CALVXC010000071.1 GCA_944368805.1 uncultured Bacilli bacterium | reverse complement strand
CTTATCAAAGTAGTAATAGTAAAACATATAGTTCTAATGGAACATATAATGTTAGAGTACAAGATAAAGCCGGGAATATAAGTAACACATCAAGTTTTACGATAAATAATATTGATAAAACAACTCCAACTGTAAGTTACTCAAGCACTGATCCTAGTTTGGTAAGATTTAAGTATTTAGGAGAAGAACAAACATTTACAGTACCAACGACAGGAACTTATGAAATAGAAGTAGCAGGAGCTAGTGGAACGATTGGTAATACCCATGGTCAGAACACAACTCTAACAGGTGGAGAAGGAGCAACTTTAAAAGCTAAATTTGTTTTAGAAGCAGGAGATGTATTGCACTTTATCGTTGGAGGACGAGGAAATGTAACTAATTCAACAGCTAATGATGGTACAGGTGGAGCCGGTGGTGGTGGAACATTTGTCTTTAAGGAAATAGATACCATTACTAATTCAAATTATCAATTTACCAAAGATAGTACTAATTATGAAGTATTATTAGTAGCTGCTGGTGGTAGTGGAACTGGAGATATTGGCTATAGTTCATCTTATCGTTCAACTGGAGGTTACGATGGGATCGGAGCTACTTGGTATTCGCCAAGTAATATGAGCGCTTATAGTACAAGAACAACTAATGGAACAACAAGTACTAGTTTAAGCGCCGTATTAGGTATATCACAATATATTTCATACGATCTAACAGGCGGTTATTATGTTCGTAGTACAGGTACTTGTCGTGGAGGTTATGGCGGCGGTGGATGCGCTGATGACCAACGTTCTTACGGTGGAGGCTGGAGTGGGTCTTCATACCAAACAAGAAGTTTTTCGAGCGGAAATGATACAGAAGGAACTACAGGTGGTAATGCTGGACATGGCTATGCCAAAATAAGCCCACTAGTAACCGTTAGTGTAAGTGATAGTGGTTGTGGGAACGATAATCTATCATATCAATACTGTATTTCAACAACAGGTTCAACTTGTACGCCAAATATTGCGGGTACAGGAACAAGTATTGATTTAAATGTATCAGAACCAGGAACATACAAAATATGTACTAGAGCAACCGATGGAGCCGGAAATAGTAGTGGAATAGTATGTAGTAATACGTATAATATGACTGAACCACTAATTAAAGCATGGAGTGAAGATGCTACAACCGATTTTCATGGTTATAAAACAACTATTAAAAGTATTACAATTGTTGATCATAATGACGTACCAAGTAATGCCTATGCAAGTTGGGATGTATCAGCTGCAAGAGATGGTAGTGTTATGGCATGGATTATACGAACCTATTCAGTAACTAGGCCATCAGATGCTTTATATATAGGTGGTGATGGAGGAGTAATAGCTAATCCTAATTCAACGGCTATATTTAGAGGATTTTCTAGTGTTACTAGTATTGATCTTGATTTGTTAGATACAAGTAGAGTAACTAATATGAGACTTATGTTTGATACTAATTCAGCTTTAACTAGTTTAGATTTAAGCAAACTTGATACAAGCAATGTAACTAATATGGAAAATATTTTTGGAGGCTTATTAGCGCTAACTAGTTTAGATGTAAGTGGCTTTAACACTAAAAATGTTACAACGATGAGTGGAATGTTTAGTGCATCATCTAGTAAATTAACAAATTTAGATTTAAGTAGTTTTGATACAAGTAATGTGACAGACATGTCATACATGTTCTATGGATTGAATGGTTTAACCGATATTGATGTTAGAAAGTTTAACACAAGTAAAGTTACAACTATGTATAATATGTTTGCTAACTGTTCAAGTTTAAGTAGTATTGATTTAAGTGATTTTAATACAAGTAATGTTGTTTATATGCATGGTATGTTCTTAAGTTGTAGCAGTTTAACTAGTTTAGATTTAAGTAACTTTGTAACAACAAAAACGACCGATTTTGGAGCAATGTTCCGTTATTGTAGTGGTTTAACAAGGTTATATTTAAATAACTTTACATTTACAGTAGCTAACAACTATGGATATATGTTTTCAAGTATGAAATCAAGTGGTGTAACAATTTATGTAAAAGATGCAACAGCTAGAACTTGGATACTTAATAACAGTAATGGACGACCTAGTACTTGGTCTACAAGTAATGTTGTTATAGCTTCATAAAAAGTGCAATTTATTAATTGCGCTTTTTTTCATAACAAATAAAAGCTATATAAACAAATAAAAGTTGTTTTATCACCTTTTTTTTGCTATAATTAATAACAGTTAGGAGCTGATTAGATGATTCAAAAACCAAAAGGAACATATGACGTTTACGATAAAAAAGGAAGACAAATTCTTTATTTAGAAAAACTATTACAAACTTTAATGGAAAAATATAATTACGAATATTTTAGAACACCACTTTTTGAAACTAGTGAACTTTTTCATAGAACAGTTGGCGAAACAACCGATATTGTTTCTAAAGAAACATACGATTTTACTGATCGTGCTAACCGTAATTTAACCCTAAGACCAGAAGGAACTGCTGGTATTGTCAGAAGCTATATTGAAAATAAAT
>CALVXC010000070.1 GCA_944368805.1 uncultured Bacilli bacterium | reverse complement strand
AAAAATATATTATTTTTATCTATTTCAAATTTAAATAAAGATTTTCGAATTTCAATTAAACAATTTATAAACTCTTCGCTGTTAACAAAAGCATACTTTAATTTAATTTTATTATACAATGTTCTGTATTTTTTAAACTCACCACTTAAGAATAACATTTTTAATGTTATTTTATAAAATTCTTCATCACCAAATGTATCAGCATACATATACATTACATTTGAAACTAATTCTCTAATAAGTTTTAAATGAGTTATTGACCCATAAAAAATTGTTAAATACAAAAGTTGTTGTATTTGATTAAAGCAACTTTCTAATCCTATCCCATATATAACTGTATATTTTGATTTAGTTTTATTTTTAAAAATTGTCTTGGACAAATCATCAAATATCTCTGATTTTATTCTATCTATGTCTGGATATGAAAGTTTATGTTTGTTTTTATCCAATCTTTGTTGGTATTGATTGTCAAAAGTATACTTATTGATTGTATTTTCATACTGATGAAGTATATTTCTTCCATCAATACATATGTCATCTAAATACCATATAGGAAAATCATTAGTCTTAATTGCATAATTGTATAATTCATTATATTTTTTGGTTGCCAAATTTAAGTCTCCGTTAAAATATGCAAAGTTAGCATTCCAACGATTACAAATTGTACTATTATCATTAAAATCAAATTCTAATTTAATGATATCATAAAATTTTAATAAATCTTTACTAGGAAATTCACACAAACCAAATATCCAATCGATTAATTTTTTCCCTAATATCAATGGTATACTAGTAAAATCATAATTTTTATCTTTAAAATAAGGAAATACTAAGTTGTATGCATAATTATCTAATTCTTCAAATTTATTAATATATTTTTTAAAGAAATCATTATAATCAACTTTATTCGTAATAGCTTCATAACTTTTTTCTTGATTAATTTGATAAATAATTGTTGTATATATATTTGTTGTTTCATCACCATTCATAACTTTATAAACATTATTATATTTTGCATTTGTATTATCTATTTTTCTCTTATCTGTTTTTATCTCCATTGTTTACTTCTCCTACATTATTGTATGATGTGTTTTTATTATTAACTTTTCTTTTATCTACATTTATTAAACCAATACTATTGAACTTGTTTTTTATCATAACTACACTACCAATACTTCCGCCAATAAAGCCTGCAATTAATGGAATAACAATATCAACAACAATTTCTTTTAAACTCATATTTTACCTCCCTCTATAAGTAATTATTTGATAGATATTATATCATATTTTTTTACTTAATTAAATCTTGTTTATTATTTAGAGTAATTATTAATCCAATCTTTTCATTTACTCTTTTCTTATCTTCCTTTGTACTAGAAATATAATACTTTTCAGTTGCTTCTATTCTTTTATGTCCTAACACTTCAGCAATGTCTTTTATTTCACATCCATTTCTTAAACTAACAGTAGCAAAACTTCCTCTTAAATCATAAAATCTACAATTAATTCCTAACTCGTGATGAATTATTTTAAAAGGATATTTTATAATATCTGTTCCTGAATATGTTCCATCTTTTCTAGTAAATACCATTTCAATATAATTTCTTTTAACATTACTTTGAATTATTTTATATTCTACTAACTTACCATACTTATTTCTCACTTCTTCAATAATATATCGTTTATAATTCTTTCCATATTCTTTTCTATATTTATTTTGTAATTTTTTATAATCATATAGTACTGAAAACAAGGTATCACAAATATAAACTTCTCTGTAACTACCCGCTGTTTTTGTTGTACCTAAATACCATCTTCCTTTATTTTCTTTATCTTTTGCATATACAGTTTTATTTATTTTGATAGTTCTATTTTCTAAATCAATATCATTCCAAGTTAATGCAAACACTTCTCCTGTTCTCATACCTGTATAACAAGCAGTAAGGAATGCACATATAAACACTTCATTATTTTTAAATCTATTTAAAATAATCTCTATTTCTTCTTTAGTATAAATATGTCCTACACTGTTTTTTTTAATTCAAATGATAATACTCTAGGTATTTGCAAATCTCCTGCAGGATTATTTTTTATAAATCCAAAATAATATGTCGCATCTCTTAATGAGCTTTTGATAACTTTTTGGTAATTTCTCAACGCTTCTTTTGTAGTTGATGTTTGATATAATTTTAATAATGCTTGATTAAGGATAAATGGCGTTAATTTAGATAATTTATAATATCCCAATTCTTCTTTTATCTTATCAAACGATTCTTTATATCTTTTGGCTGTTGAATACTTATAATTTATTTCAAAATATTCTTTCATCCAATAATCTAAATAATCAGAATATAACATATTACATTCTGTGGTACTCTCACCATTAATAAATTCATTATATGCTTTTTGCCCTGCAGCAAAGGCTTCATTTTTTGTTTTAAAACCAGATTTAGTTATTTGCTTTCTTTTTCCATTTACTTTTCCTGCCTCAAAACAATACTGATAAACCCTTCC
>CALVXC010000069.1 GCA_944368805.1 uncultured Bacilli bacterium | reverse complement strand
GATAATAAAAAGCTATCTAATAAATAAATTGGATAGCTTTTATAAATATTAATATAGTATAGTTATATTATTATTGTGATATAGTGATTAATTGACAATTTTCAATATCTATATTAAAATATAAAAGTAACATAATGTTATAAGATGCAGATATATGCGTCAAAAACCCTAAAAAGGAGGGGATTAGATGACAAGAAAACAGATTATTGAACTTCTTAAAGAAGAAGAAAAACATGGAAATGAGGAGGTAATGACATTAGTAAACTATATTAATCTTTATTTACCAATGTTTATGAAGTATCCGGAAGCTGCAAGTAAAGCGGATGTAAATCGGTATAATTCGCTTGTACGTGCAAATGTCTATGAAAGATACTTGTTGGATAAGCTTGTTATCACAAAGTAAAATCCCCTTTCAAAGGGGATTTTAAAGTTTGTTATGAAATAATTTTATTTGCTCAACCCTAAATTTAAATCTTTCGAAATTTCTCTTATAACCATCTAATGTTTCCATGGAATATAAAAGATTGTCATAGAACCAATCTACAATTCTTTGTATATAATTCCAAAAAACATTTTCTGGTTTTGCAGATAAGTCTTTCTCGAAATTACAGCACTTTTCAAGAATAATAGAAATATCATCTAATTGCAAATCAATTTTTTTAATTAAGTTTTTTAAATCTGTAAGATAATAATTAGTGTTTTCTTTTACAATTTCAGGTTTCTTTGAGAAAATTTCATTATATTTCATAACACTTTTCCGAAATCTTTTTATTTTAAACATAAGGAAACCTCCTATGGTAAAAAAAGATTTACTAGTTGCAATTAACATAAAAATATTATAATACTATTTTTATAAAAAAGCAAGAATATTCTGATAATCAGCTTTATTCTTGCTTTTTTTATATATAAAGTTATTAATTTTTCTTTAAATCCATTCACCATATTTTTTGATATAGATTTTCTTAGCAAATAATGCGACAAAACAATATAGAAGTGTTACTGCAAAAATCATGAAGATATATTTTGCTGCTATTGGAACAAGTCCTATCATAGCACCTAAACCGGTAAATGGAACTACTATACCTATAATTATTAAAGAAATTGATGAAATATATACAGCTTTGTGTGCATTACTTTGTATAAATGGGATTTTTGATGTTCTTATAATATGCATTCCAACTAGATTTGAAACAATACTGTAACTGAACCATATTGTTTGAAAGGTTGCAGCATCTCTAACTTGGAATATAAACCAAAGTGATGCAAATATAATAATGTCAAATGCAGAACTTACAGGGCCCATAAATAGCATAAAATGCTTTAAGCTTTTTATATCTAATTTTTTAGGCCTTTGGAGTGATTCTTTATCAACATGGTCGAAAGGTAGAGTCATTTGTCCAAAATCATATAGTAATCCTTCAACTAATAATTGTATAGGTGTTTCTGGTAAAAATGGTAATAAGGCACTTGCAATGATTACAGATACAACTTCGCCAAAGTTAAAGCTTGTTGCAAGTTTTATATATTTCATAAGATTAACAAAAGTACGTCTTCCCTCAGTTACACCATCTAATAAAACATTTAAATCTTTTTCGAGTAATATTATATCAGCAGATTCTTTTGCGATATCAACAGCAGTATCTACTGAAACTCCAACATCTGAGTTTGTAAGAGAAGGACTATCATTAATTCCATCTCCCATATATCCAACAACATTGCCATCCTGTTTTAGAAGTCTTACAATTCTTGCTTTTTGAATAGGAGAAAGTTTTGCAAAGATGTTAGTTTTCTTTAATAATCTTAAAACAGCAATATCTGATAATTTATCTAATTTACTGCCTAGTACAATATTTTTAGAATTTATTCCAACTTTATCACAAACGCATCTAGTAACTTCTGCATTATCTCCTGTTAAAACAATTACACGTATGCCTGCATGATTTAATTTTTGAATAGATTCTTTTGCAGATTCTTTTGGAGGATCTAAAAAACCTATGAAACCTAAAAGAATCATATTTTTTTCATCTTTAACATCAAAATGATTAATACCATCAATATCATTTTTTTGACATACTGCAACAACTCTTAATCCTTGTTCATTTAAATTTTTACTAATTTTTTTGATATTTTCCTTTATTTCTTTATTAATAGGTGATACCTCACCTTTATAGTCTACCATAGAACAGATATTTAAAATTTCTTCAACAGCGCCCTTAGTAATCATTTGTTTTTTGTTTCCATCACTTACAATAACTGATAAGCGTCTACGAGAAAAGTCAAAAGGTACTTCATCAATTTTTTCATATTTAGTTTTTAAATCTTCTAAATTATTTTCTAATGCTCTTTTGATAACAGCTTCATCAATATTTCCTTTTAGCCCTGTCTGAAAATATGAATTAAGAAAAGCATGTTTTAAAATTCTAATATCTTCATTACCGTTGATATCAAGATATTTTTCTAGAACGATTTTATCTTCTGTTAATGTACCTGTTTTATCAGTACATAATATATTCATTGCTCC
>CALVXC010000068.1 GCA_944368805.1 uncultured Bacilli bacterium | reverse complement strand
GTAGTGCACTACATTTGGGATGTAGGGGTTGCAGGTTCAAATCCTGTCTTCTCGACCATTTTGAAATTTAAGTCCGATATTGGACTTTTTTTATACTCCAAACAAGTGCACAGTTTATTTTAATAATTTGTTAATACGCCCAAAGGGTTATGTTGTCTTAAAATTATTAATATGATATACTTATTATGGATGGTGTCAAAGATGGAAAAAAAGAAAAAAAGAAATATAAAAAAAGAAATTAAATATGAATTGAAACATCATAAAAAGGCATTTATAGTTTATTTTGTTTTAAGATTTTTAATATTAGTAACTTTAGTATTACAATTAATTCGTGGTAATTATGAACATGCCTTTTATTGTGTATTAACTTTAATTTTATTTTTAATACCAGGTTTTATTGAAAGAAAGTTTAATATTGAGATGCCAGAAACATTAGAAATAGTTATATTTTTATTTGTTTTTGCAGCAGAAATTTTAGGAGAAATGCAAAATTTCTTTAACTTGTTTTCTCATTGGGATACCATACTTCATACTATTAATGGCTTTTTATGTGCAGCAATTGGTTTTTCACTTATTGATATATTAAACAGAACCGAGAAATTTCATTTAAATTTATCTCCTTTATTTGTAGCAATCGTTGGATTTTGTTTTTCAATGACTATCGGAGTATTATGGGAATTTTTTGAATATGGAGTAGATGTATATTTTAAAACTGATATGCAAAAAGATACAATAGTTGAATCTATTTCATCAGTTTCATTAAATGAATCAGGAGAAAATGTAGCTATTCATGTTGATGATATAACTTCATCTACTATAACTACTAGTGATAATACTACCTATGTTATTAATGATGGATATTTAGATATTGGTTTAATTGATACAATGGAAGATCTAGCAGTTAACTTTATCGGAGCAGTGATTTATTGTGTAATTGGTTTTTTCTATGTTAAAAATAGAGACAAAGATAGTATAGCTTCTAAATTTTTAATGCGTATTAAGGAGGAATAATGAAGTTTTTCTTGCAATTCGGTCATCTTTTGGTATTATTTTTAATTTTATTATTAGCCATAATTTCTCTAAATGAGCTTGGCTATTTAGATAAGTGGAAGACATCAGATATTGAAGTACCATTTATAACAAGTGATGTTGATTATGATTCTGATGGTATAGATGATTATACAGATATTTTAAATGGCGCCAGAAGTTTTATTGCCATGAATCCTAAATATAAAAGTGCTTATTACGCTGAAGGTTATCCCGATGATGGATATTATGTTTGTTCAGATTTAATTTGGTATGCTCTAAGTGAGGCCGGATATGATTTTAAAGAAATGATTGATAAAGATATTAAAAATAATCAAAGTGATTATGATATAGATGTAATTGATTCTAATATAGATTTTAGAAGAGTTCGTAACATTCGTGTTTTTTTGGAAAAATATACTGAAAAACTAACAACAGATGCTAGTGATTATACTGCTTGGCAAGGCGGAGATATTGTAGTTTATGAAGATCATATTGGAATTGTAAGTGATAAAAGAAACAATAAGGGAATTAGTTATATTATTCACCATGATGGGTATCATAATTATGAAGAAGATGGTTTAACTAGAAAAAAAATAGTTGGACATTATCGCTTTAATTTGAACCTGGAGGAAAATTAGTGGATGATAATAAAAATCGCAAAAAAGAAATTGTCAAACAATTATTAAACGAAGACCTAAAAACAGATGATGAATCTGAATTAATCGAAATGCTTATTGATGAACCTTTAGCCATTGATATTGACAAACTAGAAGATGAAAAAAGAACCTTTGGTGATAAACTAGCAGATATAGTAACAGCTATAATTGGATCATGGCCATTTATTATAACATTTGTTCTTTTCTTATTTTTTTGGATGTTTTTAAATGAATTTGTTCATGGCTTTGATCCATATCCTTTCATATTACTTAATTTAGTCTTATCTTGTATTGCCGCCTTGCAGGCGCCAATTATTATGATGAGTCAAAATAGGGAAGCCAAAAAAGAAAGTTTAAGAAACAAAAATGATTATCGAATTGATCTAAAAAGTGAACTTATTTTAGAAGTTTTACATGAACAAATGCTAGAAATTGCTAAAAATCAACGAAAAATTGCCCAAATTTTAGAGAAAAATGGTTTAAATTTGTCTGATAATGTAAAAAAATAGTCAAAAGTAGTTCAAAAAAGTACCTAAAAGTGATATAATTAATAAATGTGAGGTAAAATGACATTAAAAAAAGAAATAGAATTTAATAATATAGTTAATGATATACTTAAAAATAATGAATTTATTGCTTTAAAATATGAAATTCATCATGGTATTTCTCGTCTTGATCATTCATTACATGTTGCTAAAGTTACATATCAAACTTGTAAAAAATTAAAAATTAAAAATTATGAAGAAATAACTAGAGCAGCATTATTACATGATTTCTTTAAAAATAATGAAGTAACAAATAAAGCATTCTTAAACCACCCATCAAAGGCTTTAGAAAATGCTGAAAATAATTTTGCAATTAATAAAAGACA
>CALVXC010000067.1 GCA_944368805.1 uncultured Bacilli bacterium | reverse complement strand
TAATATTATATAGTAAATTAAATAAGTTTCAAACTTACTCATTTACTAATCTACATTATACGTGATATAATAATTAATATGTGGGTGATATTATGAATAAACGATGGTACTTACTAAATAATTGATAAAAAGATTAGGAGGTAAGAAAGTGAAAAAAACAATATTAACTGGTTTGAGACCAACAGGTAATTTGCACTTAGGACATTATTTTGGCGCAGTAACTAATTATAAAAAACTACAAGAAGAATATGAGTTTTATTTAGAAATAGCCGATGTTCAAGGATTAACTGATAATTTTGATGATCCTAGTAAAGTGAGAAAAAATGTAAAAGAAATAACTATTGATTTATTAGCGTGTGGTATTGATCCTAATAAGGTCAATTTCTTTATTCAATCAATGATTCCACAAATAGCAGAATTAACCGTTTATTATTCTAATTTAGTTACTATATCTAGGTTATATCGTAATCCAACTGTTAAAGCAGAAATTGCCCAAAAGAAAAAATTGTTTGGTAATGAGGGTGAAAGTGTAACTTATGGATTTGTTGGATATCCAGTAAGTCAAGCAGCTGATATTACTGCTTTCGAAGGAGAATTAATTCCCGTTGGAGATGATCAGTTACCATTAATTGAACAATGTCGTGAAATAGTTCGTAAATTTAATCATATTTATGGTGATACTTTAATTGAACCTGAACCTTTTTTAAGTAACGTTCCACGGTTAAAAGGTTTAGATGGTAATGATAAAATGAGTAAGAGTTTAGGTAATGCTATTTATTTAGTTGATAGTGAACAAACAGTAGCTGAAAAAATTATGAAAGCTAAAACAGATCCTAGTAAAATAGCTAAAAATGATCCAGCTAATCCTGAGATATGTATGGTTTATTATTATCACAAATTAGTTAGTCAAGATGATTTAAAAACCATTTGTCAAGAATGTAAAAAAGGTCATCGTGGTTGTGTTAATTGTAAAAAAGAATTGATTGCGAATATGAATAAATTTTTAAAACCGATTCATGATAAACGAAAATATTATGAAAACAATCCCGAAGTAGTTGATCAAATTTTATTAGAAGGCACTAATAAGGCTAGAGAAAAAGCTCAAAATACGATAAAGAAAGTTAAGAAAAGTATGCAAATTGATTATTTTGAAAAGTACTAAATTTTAGTGCTTTTTTTATTAAAACCATTTATTATTAACTTTTATAATATTATTAATATTAATAAAAAACATTTTGTATTCTATTAATGATGAAAATTCATAAAAGTTTTTCTTTGTGAATAAGTTAAAACAGGTGATTTAATGAAAGAAAATATTCGCTTAATTGTTAAAGGATTAATTATAGGTTTAGGAAAAATTATTCCTGGTGTTAGTGGTGGCATGTTAGCTATATCATTAGGAGTATATGAGAAAGGATTAGATGCGCTTAGTCATTTTTTTCGTAACGTTAAAGAAAATACAAAATTTTTATGTTTATTGGGTTTAGGTATTTTAATTAGTGTTGTTTTAATGAGTAAACTAATTAAATTTAGTTTAGATAATTATTATTTGCCAACAATGTTATTATTTATAGGTTTAATAGCGGGTGGTTTACCTAAATTATTTGAAAAAGTTAAAGGAAAAGGTAGTATGTATAATTTTTTAGCCTTTCTTTTGAGTTTTAGCTCACTTTTTATATTGTTTGCTTTTAATAATCAGATGATTGTTATGAACAGTAATGGTTTTGTATTTTTAGTTTTAATGGGAATTATTGATGCTTTTACAATGATTGTTCCTGGTATAAGTGGAACAGCTATATTAATGTTATTTGGGGCTTATGATAATGTTATAAGTGCTTTAAGTAATTTAACTAGTGTTAGTTTACTTTTATCTAATATGGAAGTTTTATTACCCTTTGGTATAGGAATGATTATAGGGATAATTGTTTTTATTAAGTTAATTGCTTTTTTATTTAATAAATTTAATATAACTATGTATTTTATTGTTATTGGTCTAGCTATATCATCAACAATTATGATGGTTTTTCAAGCGTTAAATTATTCTTATACAGTAGGAAATATTGTCATTGGTTTAATATTATTTGTTGTTGGATATTTTATAGCTGATAAAATAGAGGGTAGTGAGTCATAAGATTAATTTTGAATCATAAAATATGATAAGGGGTGAAATGATGAAAAAAGAACTACCAAAAGTGTACGCTAATGCGATTGATAAAGAGATTAAAAATAATGAACGGGTTTCATATAGTAAATCAGAAGAAAGAGATGTTAAAGAAGATGTTAAACTATCTAAGTCTGACATTTTAAAAAACGAGCTTAAAGGTAATATAAATCAAAAAATAAATAACATATTTAATGCTCAAAATTATATATATAAAGCTGATGTTGTTATTACGTTTAAGGATAAAAAAGTTAATAAAAGAATTGTTGGGAGAAATGGGAATCATTTAATAACTTATGATAATGAATTAATACCAATATCAGATATTGTCGATATTAATTATAAATAAGGGGCTGTCTCAAAATTAAGTGATTGATTTTGTATCAGTCTCTTTTTGTTTTGGAAAAGGAAATTTCTCTTTTT
>CALVXC010000066.1 GCA_944368805.1 uncultured Bacilli bacterium | reverse complement strand
TTTGATTCTTCAATTGTAATTACTCCATCTTTTGAAACTTTTTCCATTGCTTCTGCAATTAAGTTTCCAATTTCTTCGTTATTTGCTGAGATACTTGCAACTCTTGCAATATCTTCTTTTCCGTTTACAGTTGAACTAATTTCTTTTAATCCATCAACTGCTGCATTTACTGCTTTATCAATACCTCTTTTAATTGCCATTGGATCACTACCTGCTGCAACATTTCTTACTCCCTCTTTAATCATACTTTGAGCTAAAACTGTTGCTGTTGTAGTTCCATCTCCTGCAACATCATTTGTCTTAGTTGAAACTTCTTTAACTAAACGAGCTCCCATATTTTCAAATTTATCTTCTAATTCAATTTCTTTTGCTATTGTAACACCATCATTTGTAATAAGTGGTGCTCCAAAACTTTTATCTAAAACTACATTTCTACCTTTTGGTCCAAGTGTTACTTTAACAGTATCTGCTAATTTGTTAACACCTTCTAATAAAGATTTTCTTGCATCTTCTCCAAATTTAATAACTTTTGCCATTTCTATTTACCTACCTTTCCTTAATTAAGATTTTTAAAATCCGCTTTGATTTAAGAACATATCTTAATCATTCATACTAAATTTACAATTTATTCAACTATTGCTAAAATGTCTTCTTGTTTTACAATTATATAATCTATTCCTTCGTATTTTACTTCTGTTCCTGAATATTTGCTTACTATTACATTATCTCCTTTTTTTACAAGCATTTCTTCTTTTTTGCCATCAAATACATCGCCTGGTCCTACTTCTATAACTTCTGCAATTTGTGGCTTTTCTTGTGCTGCTCCGAGCTAAGATAATTCCACTTTTAGTTGTTTCTTCGCCTTCTTTCATTTTTATTAATACTCTACTTCCTAATGGTTTAATCATTTTTAATTACCTCCTTTTAGTGTTCTTAGCACTCTTATTGTTTGACTGCTAATAATTTATACCCATTTCATTAAAATGTCAAGTACTTTTTATTAATTTTCACATAAAGTTCACAATTTATTATATTCACTATATATTTTATATATGAAAAAAATAAGCTGACAACTAGAATAGCCTTAGTGTCAGCTTGATGGTTTTATGGAATTGGTACTAATATATATTCTTTTCCAGTAAAAATAGCTTCGCTACATCCTCCCGGATATAGTCCTGTTTCAACAAAAAGATTATTTACCCATCTTTTTAGTTTAAGCTCATATCTTCTTCTTACAACAAGATTGTCAGAAAAAGTAAATGTTACTCCTCCTTCATTGAAGTCATTGTCTAATGGTTCTACATCCAGAGCTGCAATAAACTCCTTTGAAACAGAATTGAATACAAAAAGCCCTATACAGCCTTTTCCATTATTTTCGGGATTTGCCTCTCTTATCATTTTTAACAATTGATTATTGGTATCTTCCGGCAAAACTTTATCAAGAGTCATATATTGTCCATCTTTCGAATGAACCCACACATTCCTCGCTGCAATATTTCTTGTCCTTTTTAGTAATTCCACATCTTGCCCTATTGGCAGCACCTGACGAATAAGAAATTTATCTATTGGGTCCTCATAATAAAGAATACCATCTTCGTTATCATACCAATCCCGATAAAGCCTATTTCCCTCCTTTTTTCCAATTCCTTTTACAGTCATAAAATCTCTTCTTGCCATTTAACAACCATCCTCCTAATGTAAAATTTTTATTGCATATATAATTATATCATATTTTACATAATTTTTCAATTTTTTACCAATAACTTGCCTTTTTATCCATTTATATATATAATATTATTATGAAAAAATTAGTTGTAGATGATAAATATAATAACAAAAAATTAAATACATTTTTATTTGATAGTATCCCAACATTAACCAATAATCTATTTTATAAAACTTTAAGAAAAAAAGATATAAAAATTAATGGTAAAAGAATAAATAAAAATGTTGATGTTTTTAAAGGAGATGAAATCTTAATATATATTTCAGATGAAATACTATCTCCTTCTATTAATCTTGATATATTTTACGAAGATGAAAATATTCTAATAATAAATAAACCATATAATATAGAAGTTACTGGTGAAGATAGTTTGACATCACTAATACATAAAAAATATTCAAATTCAACTTTTAAACCAATGCCTTGTCATAGATTAGATAGAAATACTTGTGGATTAATATTATTTGCAAAAAATGATGAAAGTTTAGAAATCTTATTAAACAAATTTAAAAAACATGAAATTGAAAAACATTATAAAGCTCTTGTTTATGGAATTCCAACAGAAACTCATAAGCAATGTGAAGCATTCTTGTTTAAGGATAATAAAAAATCACAAGTATATATTAGTGATAATTTTAAAAAAGGATATCAAAAAATAGTTACTACATATACTATAATAAAAAAATATCCTAACAACAACACTTGTCTTCTAGATATAGAAATTGAGACAGGTAAAACACATCAAATTCGCGCCCATTTAGCTCATCTAGGTTTTCCTATCATTGGAGATCGGAAAATACGGAATTAATAGCATTAATAAACAATTTGGTAAAAAATATCAAATGCTTTTTAGTTATATTTTAAAATTTAATTTTAAAACAGATAGTGACATTCTAAATTATTTAAATAACCAATCATTCAAATTAGACATTGATATTGATAAAATGTTTAAAATATAGTATAATATATAAGTATCTGGGGATGTAATGGTTTCGACATACTACCAGAAATATAAATAGCAAGTAGT
>CALVXC010000065.1 GCA_944368805.1 uncultured Bacilli bacterium | reverse complement strand
ACTATACACAATTAACATATAAACTCAAAACTCACACTTTTTTATAGGAAGATGATTAATTCTTCCTTTTTTGTTGTTTTAAATTATCATCTATTATTGCTTAGTTTATTCCCGCGTCAATCTTCATTATCGATATTGATTGGAATCATTGATATATTTTCCATATACATAGGCCTTCTAAGCTCTACTAATTGATTAATACGTCTACTTGCCATCCAACTATTTGGAACGCAAAATATTTTGTTACCTTCCTTATTTTCTGTTTTTAATCCTAACAAGCAACATATATCTTTTTCGTATATTTTCATTAAACCATAGTCCCCTTCATATAAAGAAGAATGGTTATTTTTAAATTTTAAACTATATAATGAGGTATTAAAGCCTTTTAATAAGTTTAAAACATTATTAAATGTCGTGATTCTTAATTTTAATGTATCTTTTTCTTTTAATTGATTTTCTAATATATTGTTGAATTTTTCCGTATGTTTTTTGATATATTTATATCTCTTGTCTTTTGATTTTATATGCGTTGGAAAGTATTTATCAAAGTTTTTAATTTTATGTAACCCTACTAGATGATAAAAGTTGTCGTTTTGAAATCTTATATAAATAATACCTTTATCTTTACGATTAATAATAAAAACATATTTTTTTAATTCTTCAAATGTATTAATTAACCCTTCAACCATAAACTGCCTCCCAAAAATAAAGGAACTTATCAATAAAGATAAGTTCCGTGGTAGAAGCCTAAATTTGTGTTAGGCGATAATTCTTCTATTTTGTGTTTAACCATTTCTGGTCGCCGAAGCTAGGCTGGGACTACCAACTCCCGTCATTAATAATATGCTACTTCGTAGCTCTATTATTACTCAAATTATATCACACATATAAAAATGTGTAAATTAATTTAGTGGAACTTATTATAGTTTATTTCACATTATTTGTCAAATATTTCTTTATATTTTGTGAAATGTTTCTTTATATTTACATACTTTCTAATAATGCTTTTGTATTTTTAACTTTGTGTTCTAGCACAGTTTTCTATTCAATTACTTTTATTTAAATTATCAAAATAATCAGTTATATATATTAACATTTCTGGTGTTGGTGTAGACCGTTCGGTTTTCCAATTGTTCATTAGATTTTGAGAAATATCAAGCTCTTTTGCTATATTTTCCTGAGACATTTTTTGTCTATTCTTAATTCTTTAAATACATCTTGAAATTGCTTTTCAATTACAGATTATGTCTTTCTCATAAAATTATGCTACCATAAAGTGTGTTTTTTATCAAGAAATTTACTTGCAAAATGCCTTGATAAATCTACAACACTTTTTTATAGGAAGATGATTAATTCTTCCTTTTTTGTCTTATAGGAAATTGCTTTAATTAATAAAAAGACAATTGACACACATACATTTGTTTGGTATAATTAATTTATCAACTAAAGGGGGGTGAATAAAATATAGTTGAGATACTTAATAATCTAAGTAATATTGTTAACTTGATAAAAAAATTATAAATGATAGAACAAAAATAGTAGGGTGGCGACCATCCGAAGTTGGTCTATGGAGAGTCCACAGGACTCAGTGAAGTAGAAATGCCTTGTAGTGATGCAAGGCCGCCAAACTTGTTTGGCTTTTGTTCTTGTATTTATGCTAAAATAAAAGCATTATTTGGAGGTTCTTATGCGAGATTATTTTGAAATTAAACCAAGTGATAGTTATATAAAGTTATTTAAAGTACCAGAAGATACTACTTTTCAAGTAAATTTAAGTACTGTTAATTTATTAGTTTCTTTAGCTTTGACATTAGATCCAGTATCTGATGTTAGAGAAGAATTTGGCTATGCAAGTGCTTTGGAAGAATTTTTAAGAGATGCAAAACATCCACTTCATAGTTATTATTCAATGCTTACTGCAGATGATTATGGAAGAGAATTTTTATGCACCAGTATTAGACTAGCTTTAATGGAACAAGAATTTAGAAGAAGTGGTATAGATAATATAAATAGTGAGAGATATAATCAAGTTTTATCTCGGTATCATCAGCAATTAAGTTATAATGAATCTTTGTATTCCAAAAATGATGTATCAAGGTAAATAACTACAACTTGTATGGTTGTAGTTATTTTTTTAAAATCGAATCCGGATAAGGTTTTCTAATATCAGTTCTACCTACCAAATAATCTATTGAAGTATTATAGTAATTAGCTAGGATATTTATTTTTTCTAGGGGTATAATTTGAATACCTAATTCATATTTAGAATATTGTTGTTGGGTTGTGTTTAAAATCTTAGCTATATCACTTTGTGTTAATGATTTATCTTCTCTTATTTCTCTAATTCTATTTACCACTTAACAATATTTTCTTATACATCTAATTAAATGTATTTGATTTACATCTTATATGACGTAAAAACAATTTAATTAAATTCATTGAATATAAAATAAAGTTTAAAAAAGCTGATATCAAATGCGATATCAGTTTTCTATTTGTTCTTTACAATAAGCTTCTTTTAAATCTAGGTTGGTTTGATATATTTCATAAATAGATTCACTTATGTTTTTGGTTTGTTCAAACATATATTCTTCTTCTGGACCATATAAAGTAAATATAGATACTAAATATGGATTAGTCGAGTTATAAATTCCTATGTCGTTATAATTTATTTCGTAATAACCATATTTATGTAAGAATGTTACATCATCAAAGTTAAGGCTATTGAAGTAAGTGTTATTCATTGCTTCAATTAAAAGGTTGGAATATTCATCATCAAATTGAATAAAATCATATACATATTTTAATAATTCATTGGTGTCTGTTACAGTAAGGTAACTAAATCTATTTTCTTCAGAAATGTTTAGATTGGTATCAAAAAGGTTTTTAGCATATTT
>CALVXC010000064.1 GCA_944368805.1 uncultured Bacilli bacterium | reverse complement strand
GATACCAAATGCTTTTAAAACAAATGATGGTTATACATATGATGAAAAAGGTACTGTTAATTTAGGAATTTGGTTAGGTACTCAAAGGCAAAACTATGATAGTTTATCAGATGAAAAAAAGAAAAAACTAGAACAAATAGGTTTTGTAAGAAATAAATATGATTATGAATGGGATAGGCAATATGAAGTAGCTAGGGCTTATTATGAACATCATGGAGATTTAATGATACCAAGAGCTTTTAAAACAAATGATGGTTATACATATGATGAAGAAGGTACTGTTAATTTAGGAAGTTGGTTAGGTACTCAAAGGAAAGGCTATGATAGTTTATCAGATGAAAAAAAGGAAAAACTAAAACAAATAGGTTTTGTAAGAAATAAATATGATTATGAATGGGATAGGAAATATGAATTAGCTCAAGCTTATTATGAACATCATGGAGATTTAATGATACCAAATGCTTTTAAAACAAATGATGGTTATACATATGATGAAAAAGGTACTGTTAATTTAGGAATTTGGTTAGTTACACAAAGGCAAAACTATGATAGTCTATCAGAGGAAAAAAAGAAAAAACTAGAACAAATAGGAATGATATGGCAAGTAAGAACGAAAAAACGTTAATACTAGTTTTTTATAAAATATATCAAGCACCTTTTAGCACTCTAACTTGACGAGTGCTATTTTTTGTGATATAATTGATACATTGGAATATTTTATCCAAAAAAATCTAGAATAAGAAAGAGGTGGAAAAGATGAATATGCAAAATCCTTATGAACAAAACTTAGAAAATGTTTTAGAAAAATATGGTCGTGATATTGTTGCTAGTGTTAAAGACGGAAAAGTAGATCCAGTTATTGGTCGTGATGAAGAAATAAGAAATATTACTCGTATTTTATCTAGAAAAACCAAAAATAACCCTGTTTTAATTGGTGAAGCTGGTGTTGGTAAGACAGCCATCGTTGAAGGATTAGCGTGGCGAATTGTTAAAGGTGATGTTCCAAACAGTTTAAAAGATAAAACAATTTGGGAATTAGATATGGGATCTTTAATAGCAGGCGCTAAATATCGTGGTGAATTTGAAGAACGTTTAAAAGCAGTTTTAAAAGAAATTAAAGAATCTGATGGGAAAATTATTTTATTTATTGATGAAATTCATATGATTGTTGGAGCTGGAGCTTTAGAAGGAGCCATGGATGCTGGTAATATGTTAAAACCAATGTTGGCTCGTGGTGAGATTTTATGTATCGGAGCAACTACCTTAAATGAATATCGTAAATACATTGAAAAAGACGGAGCTTTAGAACGTCGTTTTCAAAAAGTATTAGTTAGTGAGCCAACCGTTATGGATACAATTACTATTTTACGAGGTTTAAAGCCAAGATTTGAAGTATATCATGGTGTTACGATTAAAGATAGTGCTTTAGTTTCAGCTGCTACTTTAGCTAACCGTTATATAACTGACCGTTTTTTACCTGATAAAGCTATCGATTTAGTTGATGAAGCTTGTGCAACAATTAAAGTTCAAATTGATTCTGTACCAGCTTCCATTGATACTTTAACTAGGAAAATTATGCAATTAGAAATTGAAAAAGAAGCTTTGAAAAAAGAAAAAGATGAAATTTCTAAAAAAAGAGTAAAGGAGATTAATGAAAAAATAACATCATTAAAAGAAGAAGAACAAAAGTTACGTCAAGATTGGGAAGCTGAAAAAAGTATTAATGATCAAGTTCAAAAGAAAAAAAGCGAAATTGAAGAAGCTAATTTTAAATTAGAGACAGCTGAAAATAATTATGATTTAGAAACAGCAGCTAAATTAAGACATGGTGTTATTCCTAAATTAGAACGTGAATTAGAAAGTTTAAAACAAAAAGATAAATCAAAAATGCTTAGTGATGTGGTTAATGATGATGATATCGCAGCTATTATTTCTAAATGGACGAAAATACCTGTTCAAAAATTAGTAAGTGGTGAAAAAGAACGTTTACTTAATTTAGAAAATAATATGAAAAAAAGAGTTAAAGGTCAAGATGAGGCTTTGAAATTAGTTAGTGAGGCTATTATAAGAGCTCGTTCAGGAATTAAAGATCCTAATAAACCAATCGGCTCATTTATTTTTTTAGGCCCAACTGGTGTTGGTAAAACCGAAGTAGCTAGAACTTTAGCTTATGAACTATTTGACGATGAAAAACATATGGTAAGAATTGATATGAGTGAATATATGGAAAGTCATTCCGTTTCTAGATTAATTGGTTCTCCTCCAGGATATGTTGGTTATGATGAAGGCGGACAATTAACTGAAGCAGTAAGGCGTAATCCTTATAGCATCGTATTATTTGACGAAATAGAAAAAGCTCATAAAGATGTTTTCAATATTTTGCTTCAAATTTTAGATGATGGAAGAATTACTGATTCACAAGGACGAACAGTTGATTTTAAAAATACTATTATTATAATGACTTCTAATTTAGGTAGTGAATATATTTTAGAAAATAATGTTGATAGTGATAAGTTAGTTATGAATGAATTAAAACATACTTTTAGACCAGAATTTATCAATCGTATTGATGAAATTATTATATTTAAATCATTATCTAAAGAAGTTGTTTATGATATATTAGATAAAATAATTAAAGAAATAGAAGGTCGTTTAAATAATCAAAATATTAAACTAGAATTAACGAAAAAGGCAAGAGATTTTATTATCGATCAATCATATAACCAATTATATGGGGCTCGTCCTATTAAAAGATATGTTACCCGTAATTTAGAAACTTTACTAGCTACTAATTTAATTGAGGGAAATATAAAACCTAATGATAAAGTTATCATTGATATACATAATAATCAATTAGTGTTGAATAATTAATTTCAACACTTTTTTTATTAAAATATTATTATGAAATAATAATATATAAAAACTATGACATTCTAAGATTTGTCAATAGTTAAATTATGTGATATAGTAAAACATGCTAAAAAGACACGAAATTTATTAT
>CALVXC010000063.1 GCA_944368805.1 uncultured Bacilli bacterium | reverse complement strand
GTGATTATTTTAACAATTTAAAATAATCTTTCGTTGGTTTGTCGTGACTTTGTCTCTTTTGTTTGACAAACCTACAAATTAATTGGAAAATTTTGTCAAAATAAATTGATTTAGAATATATTTTGTGATAATATTTATGATAATGGCGCCCACAAAGTTTACCAACAGCGTATTTTAATAAGGAGGTTAATATGATTAATTTTATCGTTTGTGATGATGATAAGTATACGCTTAAAAAAGTGGAAAATTTAATAGATAGAGCTATGATAAATAACAAGTTAGCTTATAAAACGACTTTGTTTGAAGATTATAATGCTAAATTCATGAAGGTTATTAATGAACCATTACCTAATAAGGTTTATATTTTAGATATTCAAACACCTTCACGGTCAGGGATTGATATCGCTAGAAATATAAGGGTTAATGATATAGATAGTGTAATTATATTTTTAACTAGTCATGAAGAGTTAGGTTTAACTATTTTGAAAAATGAGCTTATGTTTTTATCGTTTATCAATAAATATGATGATTATGAAAATCGTATGATTAAGTCTATTAAAAAAGCGCTTGAAATGTTAAAGGTAAAAAATAATGTTAGATTTGAAGAAAGTGGAATTATATACACAATAGCTATTAATGATGTTTTATATATAACTAGGGATAGCATTGAACGAAAATCGATAATTAAAACGGTTTATTCGGAAATTATAGTTAATAAAAGTCTTATTGAGTTAAAAGAACTTTTAGGGGATAGTTTTATAAAAACGCATAAGGCTTGTTATGTTAATATTGATAGGGTTGTTGCGATTGATAAGCCGAAACGTATAATTAGATTTAATACTGGTAATGAAATTGATTTGTTATCAGTTAAGTATCGAAAAGAATTAGTTAGTATTATAAAATAAGAGAATAAAAAAGAATTGGGAGTGTATATATGAAAGTTAACTTTATAGTATGTGATGATAATGTTATGACGCTTAAGAAGGTTGAGAGAATTATCTCTCGTTCGATGATGGGTAATAAACTAGCTTATAAGACACATTTATTTAATGATTATAATGATAAGTTTATGGAAACATTAAATAGTTCAATGTCTAATAAGATATATATTTTGGATATCGAAACTCCTACGAGATCAGGTATTGATATCGCTAGAAAGATAAGGTTTAATGACGTTAATAGTGTTATCATTTTTTTAACAGGTCATGAGGAATTAGGTTTAACTATTTTGAAAAATGAGCTTATGTTTTTATCGTTTATAAATAAGTATGATGATTATGAGGTTAGAATGACTAAGTCTATAAAGAAAGCTTTAGAATTATTAAAAGTTAAAAATGTAGTTCGTTTTGAGGAACGTGGTATTATTTATACTATTTGTTTGGATGATGTTTTATATGTGACTAAAGATAGTGTTGATCGTAAGTCAGTTATAAAAACTATTCATACTGAGTTTAAAACTTATAAAACATTAAGTGAATTAAATGAATTGTTTGGTGATAAGTTTATAAGAACACATAAATCATGTATTGTTAATAGTGATCGTGTGGCTTGTATTAATAAAATAAAAAGAATAATTAAATTTAATAATGGTGAAACAATTGATTTATTATCTTCTAAATATAAGAAGGAGTTGAGGGGGATTGTATGAGGTTATTGTTAATATAATAGGTGTTACTTTTATAACTTTAATAAACATTTATATTTGGTCAAAACTCTTGAGAAAAATTCCTAATTGGAAAATTATAAGAACGTATTTTTTAATAATTGGTTTAATATTAGTAATGTTTTTTAATTATTATTATGGTAATAACTTTTTAAAAATTTTATTTATAACTTTAATTATGATGGCGTTTTGTAAGTTAATTTTTAATGTGAATGTTAATAAAGCAATTGTTACGCCATTAGTTTCACAATTTATAATAATGATAGCAGAATTTATTTTTTCACTGTTTGTTTTAGTCATTTTAGAGGCAAGCAATCAGCAAGTGATAGATAATTATTTTGGATCAATTTTAACTAATTTTACCGTATCAATTTTAGCATTTATTTTAATTAAATTTAAGTTTCCGTATAAATTACATGCATTTTTAATTAAAATAACATCAAAAATTAATAAGTATGAATTATCTATATTTTCAATCATTTTAATTATTAGCGTTAATTTAATTGAGATGATAATTTATTATAAAGTCGATATGATATGGTTAATAATAGTTAATACGTCCCTTATAGTTATTTATTCATTAATTATATTTAAGATGGCTAACACAAAAAATGAATATTTAAATATTTCTGATAAATATAATAATTCTAAAAATAGTTTGATTGAATATCAATCTGTAATTAATAGATACAAAATAGATAACCACGAAAATAAAAATCAATTGAAAATTCTTAAGGGTAAAATTAATAAGGATAACAAGATTGCTATTGATTATATTGATACAATATTAAATACACGAATAAAAAATAATGATAAGTTATTAAATAAAGCTAAAATTATTCCTAAAAGTGATTTAAGAACATTAATAGATTCAAAAATAATGACAATGGATGATTTAAAGATTAAGTGCAATTTACATGTTGATAAACATATAAAAACAATTAATTTAATAGATATTAATTTTGAATTAATGTCAGATATATGTAAAATTTTGGGTGTATATTTAGATAATGCAATAGAAGCAGTTTGTAATTTGGAAAACAGACAAATTGAAATAGATTTTTATTATATAAGCGACAAACTTCATATTTCTATTGCGAACAATTTCGATGGTAATATAGAAATAGACAAATTTGATAAACTAGGTTACTCAACTAAAGGTAACAATAGAGGTTTTGGTTTACCGATGGCTAAAGAAATTATAAATAACAATGAAAATTTAGAAAATCAAAGGATAGTAAATAATAATATTTTTAAACAGATTTTGATAATTAAAAACATATAAGATTTGAGGTTGTTTTATGATTTATTTTATTAATATAATTGGTGTTTCTGCTATAGCTTTAATCGACATATATATTTGGACTAAATTATTTAAAGTA
Organism: uncultured Bacilli bacterium; assembly: GCA_944368805.1. Classification (GTDB taxonomy): domain Bacteria; phylum Bacillota_I; class Bacilli_A; order RF39; family UBA660; genus CALVXC01. The sequence continues at coordinate 181 of CALVXC010000063.1, read as the reverse complement.
TTGCCTAATTGGAAAAAGATAACTACCTATTTTTTTATAATAGGGTTTATATTAATTATGTTTTTTAATTATTATTATGTTAATCAGTTTTTAAAAATTATTTCGTTAGTGTAGAATAAGTGTGGAGATTTTTACTAAAAAAATAAGATTTATAATTTAAACTAATTGTAATCTATAAGGA
>CALVXC010000062.1 GCA_944368805.1 uncultured Bacilli bacterium | reverse complement strand
TTTTTTAGGTTTTAACCATATTCCTTTGTATAAAAGGTGTGGTTTTATAAATCTCCCCACTTTGGAAACACTATCAAATTAGTAAAGAGTATTGAAAAAAAATTGAATTTTAGATATAATAGTAATATGGAGGGATTGTTATGAATAATAAAATAAGAATATTCTATAATAATCAAAATTTAGAAGTGAGTGTTATTCGTTTTTTTAAGAAAAATGATCAAGTATACTTAGTTTATTCGTTAGGCGAAAAAGATGAATATGAATATATAAAATTATATGTGTCAAAAATTTATAATCAAGGTGGTCAATTAATTGGAAATGGCATAGTCGATGAAAATGAATGGAAAGCAGTTAAAGATGAAATTCAAGATATTATTCGAGCTAATAGAGAACATTTACAACCCAATATTACTGATTTGGATACCGTTATTTTAAAAAATCTTCGAATTAACGATAGACGTGCTTTTAAATTATTAGAGCAATCAATTAATTTATTGGAGAAAAAAAACACCGTTAAAAATGGTACAGATAATTATGAACAATTGTATTTGCGCGAACAACAAAATAATATGATTTTGATTAATAAAATTAATAACTTACGTGATAGTTTTAATGATTTGAGTCATAAATTAGATGATATAGTTAAATTTATTGAAAATAATTAAGATATGTAAAAATATCTTTTTATTTTGTTTAAGATTTTAATTTTTAGTAATTAGTTTGTTTTATATTGGTATTCGTTCATAAATTTTAAATTTTTTTCATACAATTAGTTGAGGTGAATATATGAAAAATGCAATTGTTTTCTATTACAATTTAGCACCTACTAATATTCACCAAAAGGGGAAAAGTTTTTCCTTTGTTATTAATAGTGATAGTTATATTTTATTACCAATTGAAAATGATAGTTTAGACATAAATAAACTATATGAATTGAGTGTTAATTTATTTAATCAAGGTGTTTATACTCATCAGTTTGTTATTAATAAAGATCGTAATTTAATAACTGCCATCAATAATTTACCGTATGTTCTTTTTAAAGTTTATGTTAATGATAAACGTAAAATAACAATTGACGATATTTATGTTTTTAATAATGTTTTAATTAATGATAATGTTTCTAAAATTAGAAGACAAAATTGGTATGAACTATGGACTAGAAAAATTGATTATTTTGAATATCAGGTTAATCAATTAGGAAAAAAACATCCTTTAATTAGAGAAAGTTTTAGTTATTTTGTTGGTTTAGGTGAAAATGCTATTTCATTAGTTCGGGATATTCCTAAAGTAGAGATGAAAGTAGCGCACGAAAGAATAAGCCAAGAAGATACTTTGTTTGATTTATATAATCCATTAAATTTAATAATAGATACTAAAGTAAGAGATGCATGTGAATATTTTAAAAGTTGTTTTTTTAATACTGATAATTTTTTGGATAAAGATTTTCTATTTGATGATATTAAATTTTATATTGAAAATAATCGTTTAACTATTAATGAATGTTTACTTTTTTTAAGTAGAATGTTTTATCCGACTTTTTATTTTGATATTTATGAAAATGTGTTACAAGGTAAAGAAAAAGAAAAAAGCTTATTAAAAGTAATAAGCCGAATTAATGAATACGAATATTTATTAAAACAAATATATTTGTATTTACGAAGTATTATGAATGTACCTGAAATAGAATGGTTAGATAATTTAAGATAGGTTGATAACTTCAGTTACCTCAGGAACTTCTTCTTTGATTGCTGCTTCAATTCCTTCTTTTAGAGTTAAATCTAACATTTGGCAATTAGAACAAGCACCTGTCATTTTTATATATACAATATTATTTTCATATTTAACAAATTCAATATTGCCACCATCACTTAATAAAAATGGTCTTAAAGTATCTATAATTTCAATTATTTTCTTTTCTTGCATAAAAATACCTCCAATTTGTATAAAACCACAAATATTATATAATATATTAATAAGTAAGTAAACCTTTTTCTTTTAAAAAGATTGTGATATAATCATTTTAGAGGTGTATTAATGGCTAAATATGAGAAAGGTAAAATTGTTAAGGGAACTGTTAGTGGAATTGAAACGTACGGAATTTTTGTCGCTTTAGATGAGGAGTATAGTGGTTTAATTCATATTTCTGAAATATCTCATGGTTTTGTTAAGAATATTAATGATTTTGTTAATTTGGGTGATAATATTTATGTGGAGATATTAGAAGTTGATGATGAACTTTATCGTTTGAAACTTAGTATTAAAAATATTAATTATCGAAAAAATATTAAAACTAAAAAAAGGAAAATAAGGGAAACTAGTCTAGGTTTTAAAACTTTAGCATACAATTTACCAATATGGATTGAAAAAAGTGTAAAAAACGAGCAAAAGACTATAAATTCTATTGACAAATAAAAATATAAATGATATATTTAATTACGTCCAGATGTTTTTTGGGCGATTAGCTCAGTTGGTTAGAGCACCTGCCTTACAAGCAGGGGGTCATAGGTTCGAGTCCTATATCGCCCACCATTTTATGTGCCGGAATAGCTCAATTGGTAGAGCAACTGACTTGTAATCAGTAGGTTGTGGGTTCAAGTCCTACTTCCGGCACCATTATTTTGGAGGGATAGCGAAGCGGTCAAACGCGGCAGACTGTAAATCTGTTCCTTCGGGTTCGATGGTTCGAATCCATCTCCCTCCACCACTTTCTTTTGCCTCGTAGCCAAGCGGTAAGGCACCACACTTTGACTGTGGCATGCGCTAGTTCGAATCTAGCCGAGGCAGCCAAATACGACCCGTTAGCTCAGCTGGTAGAGCATTTGACTTTTAATCAAAGGGTCCCGGGTTCGAATCCCGGGCGGGTCACCAAATTTGCATATAAGTGGACAAGTTTCTTGATTATATGGGACTTGTCCACTTTTTAGTTTTGAAACTTTAAGTTAAATAAAACCGATAAGTTTCGAGCTTTTATTTAGGTCTGTATATTTTTTGTTCATTTAATTATATAATAGTTTTGAATTTTTGATTGTTTTCTCTTTTATTGTTTAATAAATTGTTTTCTTATAGTTAGTTACTATATTTTAAGATTATATAACCTTGACAATTTAAAAGTTCGTTGTTATAATTTTTACACAGAAAGACATTATTTTATTTAATAAAAAATTAGTAATAATAATAATTTTCTTTAATATAATCTAATAGTGCTTACTTTTTAGTGTAAATTATAGTATTTATGTAAAAAAACAATCAAAAATACTTGCCAAACATAAATAAATGTTATATAATTAAAAAGTCAAATGGAATTGGTGCTTATTATTTTGAAATGCCTGAGTGGCGAAATTGGTAGACGCACAGGACTTAAAATCCTGCGGGAGTCAAATCCCGTGCCGGTTCAAGTCCG
>CALVXC010000061.1 GCA_944368805.1 uncultured Bacilli bacterium | reverse complement strand
TGGATGAACCTATGCCTGGTTTTGATGGTTTAACTTTCAAAGAAACCGTTCCCGATTTAAGTGAAAACGTAGAAAGAAAAGTGGAATTAAATGAATTAAAAGATGTTTTAAATAAAGCTATAAATACATTACCAAAATCTGAAAAAGATGTAATTCTTAGATATTATGGAATAAATAGAAAAAGTCAAAATATTGTAGAAATTGCAAAAGATTTGAATTTGAGCAGGGCAGCAATATCTGCTAGAAAAATAAGAGCTGTTAATAAATTAAAAAAAGAATTAATTAAAATGAATTATATTGATATTAAATTTTAATAGAAAGGAGAATTATCAATGAACAATAATGATGTAATTAGAGGTTATATTATATTAGCGCTTAAAAATTTAGGATACAAAGAAGATGATATAGATAAAGTATTAGATGAATTATATTACCTTTTTGATACTAAGAGTGAAGAAGAAGCAGCAGAATATTACAACAATCAAATGTGGAGGTAAGAGTGAAAGAAAAATTTGTAATAAGTATTGATTCTAACATTTGTAAAATAAATGGTTATGCTCCAGATTTGCTGGAAGCTTATCAACTAATAAGTAAGGAATTAATTGAATGTGGCATTAATCCACAGATGTTAATAAATTGCGTAGGTTTAGCATTTTTAAAGGATGAAGATAGAATTTCGGCGATTTGGTTGAGTAATGGTCAAATGATTGCTAGATCAAATAGTAGAATTGTTCGTGGGTATGAAAAAGTAGACATTTCTTTAAAAGTTGATAAAAAGAGATGGCGAGCAGACTATTTAGAATCTGATAAAAAAGATAAATAAGGAGAAAAATATGCATACAGGGATTTTAAAACCTAGTAGATTGTTTATGGTTGATGATAAAGGCAATAAAATAGAGTTGCAAGGAACTATAAATCTTGAAGAGTTGGATTTAAATAGCGTTGAATTAGATCCATATGAAAATATATCTGTTACTGAATTGAGTATGTCTATTAATGTTGAAAAATCAGAAACAATTAGTAGAAAGAAATTTGTAAAATTGCTGATGTCTAAAGGTATTCAGAGAAATAGCGCTAATGAAATGGCAAAGTATGTTTTAAAGAGAAATGGCAGATATACTTTGTTTGATTTGTTGATGTGGTAGGCGAATAGAATATGACATTTGTAAAGTTTGAAAATTACTCAGAGAATAAAATAGATTATTTTATTAATTATTTAAATGATAAGGAAGAAACATTAAGACGAAAGGTTCAGTATTTTGAAAAAGTATTAAGAGATACCGATAAAAAAAGTTTTTATTATCAGTCATATTTAAAAAATATTCATAAGCTTAATGCAGAAAGAGAATCTATTAAGGAAATGTTAGGAGTGGTAAATAAAATGACTAATCCAAAAGTTATGTCTGAGGAAGCATTTAATGAGTTGATCGATAATATTGAAGTGGTTGAGAGGTTAACTCTTTACGGAAGAAGAAATATAAAATATTATGTTCAATTATTACAACAAGAAAATCAAAAATTAAAACTAGATCTAAGAAATCTTGTAAATATAATTAAAAATAATTGTGATAATTTAGATGCTACTGTTGAAGAGTTTGAGAGTTTTGATAGGTGGAATAAATGAGTTCATTCGGAGAAAATTATAAGAAAAATGATTTATTAGATGATATACAACATTATTTTTCAGAGGGCGGAACTATTGAAGAGATGTTTGATGTATTGCGATATATATTTGAATATGGAAAAACTCCGCTTGATGATTTAATTCAAGAAAATCAAAAATTAAAAAAACAGATAGAATATTTAACACACGAAAATACATCACTATCACAAGTAATTAATGAATCGGAAGAATTTAAAAAATATAAAGAAGAATTATTAAAAAAATATAAAGAATTGGAGGTAAAGAATGAAAAAAATTAAAGTTACATTTTATTTTGAAAATCACGAGGAAATTAGTGTGATAGGTACTTATAATGAAACAAAAGACTTAATTTCAGCAATGGCTACTGTTAAAAATGGGCTTTTTAATTATGTTACATTTATAAATGAAAATGATTCTACATCTGTAAATGTTAATAAAGTTTGTTATTTTAAAACTGAGGAGTTAGGAGTTGATATAAATGACTAAGGAAATTGAATTATTAATAAAAATACAAGGAAAACTAAATAAAAGAAGATACCATTTATATACAGAAACTGATCTAGAAGAAAAGTATAGATTTTTACTTTTTATTAAATTTGATGATGACAGAGATTATTTTAGTGCTAATAACCAACCAATATTATCAACTATTGATGGGGATACTGCGGATGATCTAAAAGAATATTTAGAAAAGCATAATGGTTTTGATGGTCGTTGGTAATTATGAATAATGACAATTTTATAGAAATTTATGAAATAAAAAGAGATAAACTATTGCTTGAAATTTGCGATTTATGAGAAGCTGATCAAATAATAGATATAAAAAAAGAAAATAGATATTTAAAACTTAGTTTAATTAATGAATTAGGGGTTGATTCAAATGAATTGTATTAGCAAAGAAAATTTAAAAAGATGGCGTGAAAAAAATAAAAAGCCAGAACGTAAGTGTGTTGTTTGCGGAAATAACTTTGAAATTGAAATAGATAAAAAATATGTTGTTAAAATTCAGGAAGGATTAATCAATAAGACATATTATGATGCTGTTGATTGTCCAAGATGTGGTTGCCAAAATATAATTTGGAAAAGAGAAGAAATAGTAGATAAATTTGCTGAAAAAACGAAAAAATAAATTGTTGCAAGTTTTTTATAAAAACTGAACAATAAAAAATATGATTTTTACAAGAAAATATCTAACTAAAATAAATATAAAATATTACAATATGAAAACTTGTCAGAATTAGGTACTTTGTCAAGTTTTATATGAAGAATAAAAGGAGGATAAATGAACGATAAAAAATTGTTATTTGATAACACAGTTAGAATATCTCTGTTTATAATTTTAGCTATTGTTTTTGAAAAATGGTGGATTATATTTTTTTCATTATTGTTTTTAAATTACAAAGAATGAAAATGATATATACAGGAGAATATAGTTTAGCAGATTACATAATTTTGATTTTAATTATTGTATTTGCATATTTATTGTGGAGGAATAAGAATAATGGAAAATAAAGATAATTTAAAAAAGGAAAATGAAAATTTAAAAAAACAAATAGCGAACGATTATATTGCTAAAAAGGAAATAATGAAATATGTTTTTTCAGAATTAGTAAAACTGAAAATATTAAAACCATCACAGGATCCTTTTAATAGTACAAAGAATTTGCTAGAAAATTTAAATAAGTTTGATAAAGCTATAAAAAACTATGAATCCGAGATAAAAAAATTAAAAAAAGCAAAGAATAAAATAGATTCGCCTAAATTTAAATCTTCTAACTTAGAAATAAGCAACGGTGAATCACTATCTAATTTGGATATCATCAATACAAGAATAATTAATTTGTATCAGTCTATTGAAAAAGTTTCTTGTTATAAAGAACAAATTTTAGATATTATAAAAAATTTAGATTCTGAAAGTAATGAAATTATTACTAAATTTTATATAGAAAAAATAGATGTTGCTCTTTTAGCGGATG
>CALVXC010000060.1 GCA_944368805.1 uncultured Bacilli bacterium | reverse complement strand
ACGCAACTATATGAATTTTCTTAGTTAAATGCAACCTTTTATAAAAAAGGGGTTGCGTTTAGAAAAAAATCTCAGAATTTAAAATTCTATATAACAATTCTTTAGATAAATCTTTATTTTTAAATCAAAATATAGTATAATTAGAAAAGTGTAGAGGATTGATAATATGTATTTAAAAGAAATAAAAGCTCATGGCTTTAAATCATTTGCTGATAATATAAATATTGAATTTAACAAAGGGATTACTGGTGTAGTAGGTCCTAATGGTAGTGGTAAGAGCAATATTGTTGATGCAATTAGATGGGTATTAGGTGAACAATCAGTTAAATCATTAAGAGGCGCCGGACTGATGAGTGACGTTATTTTTTCAGGATCAAAAACGAGAAATCCTTTAAATGTAGCGTCTGTTACTTTAGTTTTTAACAACGAAGATAAATATTTACCATTAGATTATACAGAAGTATCAATTAAAAGAAGATTATATAAAGACGGAACGAATGAATATTTTTTAAATAATGAAAAATGTCGATTAAAAGATATAACTGACATTCTATTAGACAGTGGTATTGCAAAAGAAAGTTTTAATATTATTTCGCAAGGTAAAATAGAAGAAATTTTATCTAATAAACCTAGCGAAAGACGAGTAGTTTTTGAAGAAGCAGCTAATGTTTTAAAATACAAAAAAAGAAAAGAAGATGCTTTAAGAAAACTAGACCGTACTCACAATAATATGCATCGTTTAAACGATATTATTAATGAGCTAGATAAACAAATCGAACCATTAAAAAAACAAGCTAAAGAAGCCTTAGAATACGAAAAAATTAATGACGAATTAAAAAATATCGAAATTGCTTTAATAACTAATGATATAACTAATTTCAATTATCAATATCAAGAAGCTAAAAATCAAATAGAAATCTTAAACAAAGAGATAACTTCATTAGCCACTAAAAATACAACTAATGAAACAGTTATAACCGATTATAAATTTAAAATAACTAAGCTAAACGAAAATATTAGTGGATTAAATAAAAAACTAATTGAAATTAGTACTTTAGTTGAAAAGATAAATGGTCAAAAACAATTATTATTAGAACGTAGTAAATATAAAGTTAATGATAAAATTCATGATAATTTAATTGAATTAAAAGAAAAAGAATTAAAAATCGAAACCGAAATAAGTAGTATTCAAAATGAAATAAATAATTTAGAAGAACAATTAAAAATTTTAAACGATAAATTTACAAAAGAAGAAAATAACATTTTTAAAACTAAGGAAACAAAAAAAACTTTAGAAATAAATTTACAAAAGTTAGTTAGAAAAGAAAACAATTTGAAAACGCAAATAGATTTATTAAATAAAGAAATCGATAATAATTCGTTATTACCATATAGTGTAAAAAATGTTATTGACAATCCTAAATTACGTGGTATTCATAATGTAATTGGTAATTTGATTGAAACTGACAATCAATATTCTAAAGCTATTTCTACTTCATTAGGTTTAGCCAGTTCTTTTATTGCAATCGATAATGAACAGGCTGCTAAAGAAGCTATTAATTATTTGAAAAATAATAATTTAGGACGAGCAACCTTTTTCCCTTTAAATATAATTAAACCAAAATATATCGATAATACTACTTTATCTATTTTAAAAAGTACTAATGGCTTCATTGATATAGCTAGTAATTTAGTTAAATACGATTCACAATATGAAAATATCATTTTAAATCAATTAGGTAATGTTATCGTTGCTTATAATATTGATGATGCTAATAAAATAAGTAAAAAAATCAACTATAAATATAAAATAGTTACTTTAGATGGTGAACTTTTACATGTTGGTGGTTCGATTAGTGGTGGAATTAATAAAACTAAAAATGTAATTACTATTAAATACGAACTTGAAGAAACACTCAAAAATTTAGATAAAGTAATTTCTAATATCAAAAAAATTGAAAACGAGATTAACTCCATTGATTATAACTTAAAACAATATGAAGATAATCTATATTTAATTAATAAAGAAAAACTTAATTTAAAAGAAATTTTAAATTTAAAAAATAATACTATTTTAAAGTTAAATACTGATTTAGAACAAATCAATAACGAAATTAAAGATAATAATAATTTAATTAATGGTCAAATTAATAATGAAGAAGAACAAATTTTAAAGGAATATTATGATAAATTAAAAGAGAAAGATTCTTTAATTAATGAAATAGAAGTTTTAAATAAAAAGAAAGATAATTTAAACGAAGAATTAGAAAACTATGAATTATCTTTAAAAAAAGAAAATAATTTATATAATGAAAAAAATAATGAATTAAAAGAATTAGAAATTAAAACAAATCGTTTAGATGTTAAATTAGATAATTTGCTTAATAGTTTAAGTGGAAATTATCATTTAACATATGAGAAAGCTAAGGAAGATTATAAATTAGAAATAAAAGAAAATCTTGCTAGAAATAAAGTTAATTCTTTAAAAAGACAACTAAACGATATAGGTGAGGTTAATAGTTTAGCTCCTAAACAATATGAGGAAGTAAAAGAGAGATATGAATTTTTAACTAACCAAAAAGAAGATCTAATTAATGCTGAAAATACTTTGTTAGAAATTATTAAAGAAATGGATCAAATTATGGAGCGCGAATTTATTAGTACATTTAAAGTTATTAATGAAAACTTTAAAGAAACTTTTACTGAATTATTTAAAGGTGGTAAAGCTGAACTTAAATTAAGTGATCCTAATAATCTATTAGAAACAGGAATCGAAATTATAGCTTCACCACCAGGTAAAAAATTAACAACGATTTCTTTGTTATCAGGCGGTGAAAAAACGTTTACAGCTATTAGTTTGTTATTTGCTATTATTAAATCACGATCTATGCCATTTTGTATATTAGATGAGGTAGAAGCTGCTTTAGATGAAGTTAATGTTGAAAGTTTTGGTAATTATGTAAAAAAATTAAAAGAAAAAACCCAATTTATTTTAATTACTCATAAAAAGAAAACAATGGAATTTGTTGATACTTTATACGGTATAACGATGCAAGAAAGTGGCGTAAGTAAATTAGTAAGTGTTAGATTGGAGGAAATGGCGTGATTGAACCTAAAAACATTGTTGGTATTGCTTTTATAAACGATAATAAATTATTAATTGTTAAATCAGCCAAATCAGCTAAAGATAATTTATTTACTTTAGTTGGTGGTTCAGTTGAAGAAGGTGAAGATATTGTTGCTGGTGCGATAAGAGAATGTCATGAAGAAGTTGATTATAATTTAGATATCAAAGAAAGTGATTTAGAGTTTATTACAAGTTATGTCGAACCAGCCGCTTCTGATCCTAATTTAATTATTAAAATGCATATTTTTTTAGCGCATAAAAAAATAACTGATTTACCTAATTGTAATCCAGAAATAATCGAATATAAATGGTATCAAATAGGTGATGATGAAAATATTTCTAGTTCGATTAAGGAACATTTTATACCTTATGCGATTAATCATAAACTTTTAAAAATAAATAAATAATATAAAATATATTGTTTTTAATGTTTTAGAAATAAATTATTGTTAGTATAAAAAAATAGAATTGTTAGTATATAAAAAATAGAAATTGTGCGTTTATAATAGAAGTAGAACAAAAGAGGTATAAACGCACAGTGTAGGTTTGTCAAACCAATCCAACAAAAT
>CALVXC010000059.1 GCA_944368805.1 uncultured Bacilli bacterium | reverse complement strand
TTTCTTCTCATATTTTAATTATTTTTTCAAAACAAAAGACAAATAAGTAAATATTTTACCTATTTGTCAACAGTCTGAGTCGAATAAATATAACTTATTCGACTTTTTAACGACATCTACTTTTACCATTTTTTTTTATTTTATAATCATCATAATTACCAATAAAAGTATTTATATTACCATTTTCAAATTCTATAGTTTTATCCGCAAATTTATTTATGAAATATCTATCATGACTTACAAATAACAATGTTCCATCAAAATCTTCAATAGCAGATTCTAAAACTTCTTTGGTAGGTATATCAATGTGATTTGTTGGTTCATCAAATATAAGAGTATTAATTTCTTTTTGCAACAATTCTGCTAACTTAATTTTCATTTTTTCTCCACCAGATAGCATTTTTAATTTTTTAGTTACATCCTCTTTATAAAATTCAAATCCAGCGAGTATCTGTCTAGCTTTCTGTTCACCAATACCAACTTCATTTCTAAAATATTCTAACAAGTTTTGTTTATCATTTATAAATTCAATTATTTGAGGTAAATATCCAATTTTCACACTTGGACCTATTAATATTTCACCAGAAACATTTAAATTTTCTGTTTGTCCTAAAATTGCTTTTAAAAATGTTGATTTACCACTTCCATTTTTTCCAATTAACGCAATATGTTCTCCTGCTTGAATATCAAAACTTACATTATCTATTATACTTTCATTATCTTTAGTAGTTACATTTAAATCATTAACAGATATTACAATTTTACTAGACTTTCTCTCTTCATCAAATTCAATGTTTATTTTTTTTCGTTCTTTCGGTTTAGCAATAGAAGCTTTTTTAATTTTTTCTATTCTAGTTTGCAAAGCATGCGCTCTACTAGTTAAAGTAGAGCTATTAGTAGCCATTCCTCGTTCTGCAAAATATTTTCTTTCAGCCTCTAATTTTTTTATTAAATTTTGCTGTTCTTTATAATTGGCCATTTGTTTTTCAAAATCTCTTTGTTTTTCTTCAAGAAAACCTGAATAGTTATTTGAATATACTTTTCCAGCCCCATTATCTAAATCTAATATTTTATTTGACATTTTATCTAAAAAATACCTATCATGTGACACTATAACTATAGCACCTTTAAATGATTTTATATATTCTTCTAACCATTCAATTCTATCTATATCAAGGTGATTTGTTGGTTCATCTAACAAAAGTAAATCTGGCTTTTGTAATAAAATTTTTGCTAATTGAACTAAAGTTTTTTCTCCACCACTTAATTCATTATAACTTTTATATAATAAGTTATCTTCAATATGTAAACCATTAGTTACAGCCGAAATATTAGCATCCATTTCATATCCACCAGCCATAGAAAATCTTTCTGATAAAGAACAATATTTCTCAACTATCTTATCGTAATCATCATGGTCAATATGTGTTTCCAACTTTTTTTGTAAAATATTTAATTGATTTTCAACATAATTAAGTTCACCAAACGCATCTTTTAATATTTCATAAACTGTTCTATTATCATTTATACTAGATCCTACTTGATCTAGATAAGCCACCTTGGCATCTTTTTTTATACTTACTTGGCCATCTGTAGATTTTTCAATACCTGCAATTATTTTTAACAAAGTTGATTTGCCACATCCGTTTGGACCAACAATAGATATAGATTCACCTTCATTTAATGAAAATGAAACATCTTCAAATAGTTTATCATATCCATAATTCATTCCTAGTTTGTTAACAGATAACACTAACATATTACCATCTCCCTAAATATTAAATAAATTTCTTATCTTTTTCTAGTTTTGCTACCTTTATCTTTTTCGTAATCTAATTTTTTAAAAATGTATAATTTTTTACCACATTTAGAACACTCTTTACTCCATCTATCAACTTTTATAAAATGTGATTTAGAAAATGCTCCAACCCCAATAATAGGAGAAGGCATAATATTAACAAATTCAGGATCATACTTTATATCAGACCAAATATGGTTGCATAAGCTATTATCTTTATTTTCCATAATTCCCCCACCTAATCGAATGATATTATACTAATAATATTAATAGTTGTCAAATAATACCAATACTTTTTTGCTTAAAAATAGTTGTTTTTTATAAGAAAAGCAAAAATGTAATACATTGGTGTAGAATAAGTGTGGAGATTTTTCACCTAAAAAGAAGTTTTATAATAAAAGTCTTAGTTTTCATCTTTATCAAACCTCTTTAGATAAAGTCAAGTATTTATTGATATTTTTTTTACATTTTTTCAATAATACTTCTTTTATCTACCTTTCTATTTAATTTTTTTATTTAAAAGTTTGATTTTGACCGCACTTAAAACAACTTATATATATATATAAGAACGCTTGTTTGCGATATTTTAAGTGGTATTAATCAGCCAAAATGGTATCTCATATATGTTTGAAATGAATACTATAGATACTCTATTAGTATTTACTAACTTAGGTAATTTCTTATATATACCTGTTCATACTATTTATGATTTAAAATGGAAAGAATTAGGTAAATATATTAGTAATTTAATACCTTTAGAAGAAGAAGAAATTATTAATGCTATACCTGTTAAAGAATTTGATAAGAATAACAACATAATCATATCTACTTTAAATGGTATGATTAAAAGAACAAGTTTAACTGACTTTAAAATAACTAGAATAACTAAGCCTAGCAGTTGTATTAAACTAAAAGATAATGATAGGGTAGTTGATGTAATCTTAGATATTAATCCTGATATCTTTGTCGCTACAACATTAGGTTATGGTTTATGGTTTTCTAAAGAAGAAATACCTATTGTTGGAATAAAAGCAAGTGGTGTTAAAGCGATTAACTTAAAAGATGATAATGTTGTTAGAGTAGTTAACTTTAATGAATCTGATAGTGATTATCTTGTAATACTTACTGATAAAGGAACAGGTAAAAGAATTAAGTTAAAAGACTTTGAGAAAAGTAGTAGGGCAAGAAGATGTTTAATGACTATAAGAGATGTTAAGACTAATCCATATCATGTTATTAAAGCATTTATTCCATCTAATAAAGATTATATAGGTATTAAAAATAGGGGTATTACTTTAATTAAACCTACAGAATTACCTATTACTGATAGATACTCTACAGGAAGTACTTTTAATAAAAAAGGACTAACTAATGCTTTCCTTTATAAGACATTAGAAAAGTCTACTGAAAAAGAAAATACTACTCCTAAGAAAGACCAAATATCACTTGAAGATATAGATAAAAGATTAATGACAATAGATGACTTTTTGAAATAAATAATGTATAATTATAATTAGAGGAGGAAAAGCAATGGATGATAAAAAATTGGAAGAAATAAAAAGAATTCAGCAAGAAAAAGTGGAAGAATTAAATAGGGAAATGGGATTAGGTCCAGCTGATTTTAGTAAATTAACAAATATTGAAGGTTTAAATGACCTTAAATCAATTGGGCCTGATGCCAATTTTGAAAATTTGACAGATATTAGTGGATTGAGAAAACTTAGTAGTTTAGAAGAAGAAATAAAAAGAGGAAAACGTACAAAGTAAATTTAGGTAAAAAGGTAGTAAAAAGTATTATTTACTATTTTTTTTCTTTTTTCTACATATTATTTAATAGGTGATATTATGTCTAAAGAAAGATTATTAATAAATCTGGATTGTCAACCATTTTTTAGACAATTTTTATAAGGAGTACTGTAGTCTGTATTGAATTGGCGTTTGATAATCAAGAGAACCGTGAATTCTAATGTTATTGTACCAATTAACATAATCAAATAATTCACTTTCTAATTCTTCAAAATTTTCAAAACGTCTATTATAAGCAAACTCAGTTTTAAATATTTTATATGTTGCTTCTGCAACAGCATTATCATATGGGCATCC
>CALVXC010000058.1 GCA_944368805.1 uncultured Bacilli bacterium | reverse complement strand
AAGTAGATAAACATAATTATAGGAAATATGATAATGAGCAAGAACTAATAGAAATAGTTAGAGGCACTTCTTCTCCACTTGATGATGTAAAAGAACTATATTTAAGTGAGTTTGAAGAAGTAAGATTAGAATATAATTCAAAACAATCTAGACCTAGTCGTATGATAGATAACTATTTTGATAATGTATCTAATAATGAGAAAAAGGATCTCGCCTGTGAAATTATTTTAGAACTTGGAGATAAAGAATATTGGGATACGAAAGATGAAAACTTTAAAAAGAAAATGTCAGAAGTTTATAAAAGACAGGTTGATGATTTAGAATTATTGGTTCCCAACTTTAAAGTAGCTAGTGCTATAATTCATTATGATGAAACAAGTCCACACTTACATATTGTTGGTGTTCCTATTAAATATAAAAATAAAAATGGTATGGAAAAACAAGTTGGTAAATCTGAAGTATTTACTAAAGAATCTTTAATAAAATTACAAGACAAAATGAGAACTTTATGTATTGAAGAGTTTAATCAAGTATATAGTTTAGACTCTACCCTTAAACAGAAACAAAAGGGTAGAAATAGAGATATTCATGTATCTGATATGGACAACTATATAGAAATAAAAAAGCAAATTGAAAAGAATACTGAAAACTTAAAACAAGCAAATAAAAAATCTTCAGAATTAAAGCAAAACTCTAAAGATATAAAAGATAAAATTGATAAATTAAAAAACTCTAAATTAAATAAAGATAATTATATTTTATCAAAAGAAGATAAAGATTCTTTTATCAACTTTATCGAACAAGTAGATAATACTAGTAAAGAGTATGATAAAATACAAACTCTATCTAATGCATTAGTTAATGCTCACAATCAATTAAAAGATAAGAACAATAAGATTAAAACTCTAACTGAAAATAATGAGACACTTAATTTAAGAGTTAAGACTTTAAACGATATAATTAAAGAAAAAGATAATGAAATATCATTTTTAAAATCTAAAATCAACGATTTAAAAAATACTATTGAATATTGGAAAGATAAATTTGAAAAACTAATATCTTTCTTACACGATAAACTTCATAGTTGGTATGATAAAGATGATAAATATATTGATGTTGTTAATGATATGTATGAAGATAATGTTTTAGATGATGATGACATTGAAGAATTAGATTTAAACAAAGAAAAAGATGACTTTGAGAGATAATCTCATTGCCATCTTTATTTTATTTTAGTTAATTTAAGTGAAATAGTTTCATCAACTGGCGGAACATAATCAACTAAATAGAATCCATATAAATGACCATATTTTTTCATTGCTTTTTTAACTCTACTTACATTTCCAGTTTTATCAAACAATATTTTAGATTCTACAAGTTGCTCAACCCTGTGAACTTCACTAGGATTCAAAGCAGTTGTTGAATATCTATCTTCATAGTCATAATCAAATGCAACATTGACACCTGTCTTATTACCTTCGGCTATTTTAGAATTTAATTTTTCCATTAATCTGTCATAAGTATAATAATCTGCTCCTGATTCTAATAAAACAATTATATTTAATATTCCCTTACTATGTTTTGAATCTTGATAATTTGTTAAATAAACAGAATCTATATTATCATCTTTATATAATCCTTTAATAGTATCAGTTAATTCTTGTGATAAAAATGAATGCTCTTCATCTGTAAGATTTATTCTTTCTCTTATAACTTTGTCTAAATATAATAAATTATTTGCTCTAGCAATTTTTAATATATTAGCAAATTCTGGAAATTGATTATCACCTGCATATATAGTTTTATCCCATTCATACCATATATCAAATGCATCTTTTGCTCCATCTTTTACCATTTGTTGAACCTTTGAACTATTGAAAACAACATTATTTTTTTGATCATCTAATGAGTGATGCATTCCTTTATCTTGATAAATCTTTGCTTGTAAATCAGCTTCGATTTTATCACAATAATGTGAACATTTAGCTTCTGGAGTTTCTTGTTCATCAAATTCAAATAATAAATTTAATAAACTATCTTTCTCTTTTAGATTACCTAAAGCATCTCTCATAGCTTTATGTTCAATTTCTTTTTTCTTCTCTGGAGTTATTCCATCAAATGGTGTAATGTCACCAATTAATGTTTCACCTGTTTCATGTATAACTAACATTTTCAATTCTTTATCAGTATCGAAATTATATTCAAATTCAGAGTTTAAAACCATTGCTAAACTTATAGTTCCAACAACGTGTTCAGATATAGTTTCAATTCTGTCTGATTTAACATTCCAATGTTTACTATCCCATCCGGTTCTTACTTTATTTTTTAATCTAAAGTTTAAATAATAGAATTTAAATATTTCTTCACATTCATAAGGTTGCTTACTGCATAATGAAGATATAATAGCACTTCCTTCTTTAATTAATTCTGATAGTGTAATATTATTTTCTTTTTCTCTAATTAATTTAGTTAATAAAAGGTCTAGCATTTTATACTTAAATACTAATTTACCACTTTCAGTATTCATATCTCTTGCTTCTAATATCTCTTTAGAATATTGATTTCCTAATTTTAAATTTTCGAAATCATAATTAGGATACGAAATACTAAATTCAGAAAGAAGCAGCATTCTATATATTTTTGATAAGTTCTTTGTTTCTTTAAACTCAGAATCAATAGCAGTTGCTAGTATCATACTACCAAATAAGTGATCAGCTACACTATAATTATTTGGTTCATCAATAATCTTATTCTTTAATTCATTTGAGCAAACATAAAAGTTTAAAGATTTTCTTATTTCATCTAATTTTTCCATTTTATCCCCCAACAAATAAATAACTGTATAATATTATAGCACACATTTCTATTATTTTTACAAAAAAATATAAATTTGCTTAATTATAATAGGATTTATTGTCTAAATATGCTATAATTATAATAGATTTCGTATCATTCAATAGAATGATACTTTTTTGTTGGGAGGAATATATATGTGTTATAAAGATATAATTGAATTACTAAGTAACAGCATACAAATAATTGGGATATTTGCAGCAATTATCATAGGTCTTGTTGTATCAAAAATACTATCAATAAAAGCTGAACAAGATGATTTAAAAATTAAAATAAGTGATGGAGAAAAAGAATTAAAAGTTATGAAAAAACAACTTCAAAAAACAAAAGAAGAAAATTACGAGTATTATAAAAAAGAAACAATTGATGAAATAATGTATTCTATTTTTTCAAAAGGAGAAAAATATGATTATTATTCTGATAAAACACCTTTCGTTGAAAATGAATACAAAGAAAAATTCTGTAATTACATAATTGAAGAAGTGATAAAAAAAGCATATCATTCATTCAAAGATGATAAAGTTATGTTAGATGACTATAAAAAAACGAACAACATTAAAAAAGATTCTATAGAAGAATATGCAATTGATGAATTATATGATTGGGGTGATTTTAATGGCAATTAATTTTCCAAAATTTGAACTTCCAAAACTAGAGTTAGGATCAATAATACCAAACATACCTAAAATACCAGATATAAGCAATATGAAATTTAAAAATATAACTAGTGCAATTGATAATCTACAAAAAAATAATCTTTATAGCCAAATAGATGAATTAAACTATTCTATTAAATTAAAAGAAACTGAAATATATAATTATAAATCAAGATTAAAAGGGATTAAAAAATCAGTTACAATTAGAAATGGTATTATTATTTCGATAATTGTATCTACAATAAGTGTAATTATTCCATTCTTTATAATAGCATTTAAAGAGTATTTAATAGATTATAAAAACATAATTTTTATTTATACAATAGCTTCATTTAGCATTTCAATGATTCTATTATTTGGATATTTAATATATTCGTACAAAAAATAGTATCTAAAAAGTCCAAAAGATGTTATAATTATTTCAGTGATTAGTTGTTTATCAACTTTTACTATTAGGAGTTTCGAATAACCTTTGTTATCGCTCCATAAGGTAAAATCGTCGCACCAATGTGACGTTAATGATTAAATCAATCTGAAAAGATTG
>CALVXC010000057.1 GCA_944368805.1 uncultured Bacilli bacterium | reverse complement strand
CGACCACCCGAAATTGGTCTATGGAGAGCCGTGCGGTTCTGCGAAGTAGAAAAGCCTTTTAGTGATAAAAGGAGTACGTCAAAACCTCCCTCTCTAAAAAATGTCAAGAAAAAGTCAAATAGATTAACAAAAATAGTAAAGTGATAGCCAAATAAAGGTTAAAATACTAAAATTTGTTGATTTTACGGCAAATTTTTGGTAATCTTAATATGTAAGGATAAATTCTTTACAAAAATTTTAGATAGGGAGGTACTTAGAAATGTCTAAAGTAGAATTAGTTGAATTAATCGCAAAGGAGGCAGGCTTAACTAAAGCAGACGCCGCACGTGCTCTTGATGCAACACTTGCTGGTATCACTGCTGGCCTTAAAAAGGAAGGAAAAGTATCTTTAGTTGGATTTGGAACATTCTCAGCAAAGAAAAGAGAAGCCCGTGAAGGAATCAATCCATTAACTAAAGAAACAATTAAAATTCCTGCTAAGACAGTTGCTTCATTCAAAGCTGGAAGCAAATTAAAAGACGCTTTAAATTAATAAAACTAAATTTTAAAAAAGTTTCTAAAAGTTGATTAAGTTCAACTTTTTTTAATGCCAAAATTAGGGTATAATATTACTAGGAGCGCTATTAAAATGAAAAAAAGTACAGTTGTCTTATTAATAATCGGAATAATACTTTTAATTATACCCTTTTGTCTTTCTGAATATAGTCTTGCCAGAATCATAATTTTGGCATTAGGAATATTTTTAATAACTCTTAGTTTTGTTTTCCTTAAAAGAAAAAACATTTTTCTAATTATAATACTTCCCATAATTTTAATTTGTTTAAGTTATGCTGTTGATACATTTTTGTTTTATCAATTATCCCGAATTCCTATTTTCGTCTATGAAAGAAAAAGCAGTGATACTATCAGCACTTATAATAGTTTTTTCTATCGCATATTTAACTGCAACGGCGATTTAATTTTAGATTATGGCTACCACAAAAATTATGTCTGTAATAACAACGATTTAAATACAATTGATGTTAACACATTCTTAAGTGATATAAACAACACTATTAAAAGTTACCATAATAAATTTGTTAAAATCAGCGGAAAAATTAGTAAAATTTCCGGTAGCGAAGTAATTGAACTCAGTTCTTATACAACTTCCACTAATTCCTTAAATGGTTATGTAAACTTTAACAACGACTACATCATCAAAGTCCATGTAAATGAATCATTAAGTAATTATCGCATTTATGATAATATTACTGTTATAGGTAGAGTAACAACTAAAAAAGAAGAAAACGATCAAATTGTAATCAATTTAATAGACACTGTTTTGATCCCCAGCGATATATATCAAACATTTACTTACGAAATAATAAATGATAATGATAATAAAATGGTCAGTCTAGTAAGTGAACAAAATTATTATCTTTATGGTATCAAAAGTTTAAACATAAAATATGCTAACTCCGCTATTTATGAACTTAGTTATTTAATAACTGATTCAAGAATCACTTTAGATGATATCATTGGCCAAACTAGCGCCTATAATATTTATAATGCAGATAATGTGTTAGTGGCTAAAAATTATGAGTTGGAAAAATTTAATGTTTTAGTATGTGAAAATACCAAAAAAATTCTCGCCAATAAAAATCTTGCCTTAAATAGCAACCTATGCGAGCAATAAAAAATTAACATTTTGGGTATTACCAATCAGCAATTAGGGATTGACTTTAATCCCTAATTTATTGTATACTAATTGTATATCGAGAAAAGGGGAACTGCCTTTGGAACACTATTTTACAAATAATCCGGATTTAAAAAGTGCGATAAGAGAAATACCATACACTATCAAAAATACCAATTTTACTTTTTTAAGTGACAATGGGGTATTTGCCAAAAATAAGATTGACTATGCATCATCTTTATTAGTGACACTTTTTTTAGAAAATCATCCCGAATTAAATAATGCCAAAGTATTAGATGTGGGCTGTGGCTACGGTTTCATAGGTATAGTTATCGGTAAAATTACTAACGCTTCAATCGATTTAATCGATATTAATAAAAGGGCTCTTCATTTATGTGAGCGAAATTTAAAGAAAAATAAAGTAGTTGGCAACGTTTATTGCAGCGATTGCTATGAGTTTGTAAAAAATAAATATGATTATATAATAACCAATCCACCAATTCGGGCTGGCAAAAGTGTAGTAGAACATATTTTGCTCGATGCCAAAAATCATTTAAAAGATAATGGCGAATTATGGTGTGTAATTCATAAGGATCAAGGTGCTAAAACGACAAAAAAAGCGCTTGAGGTGTGCTATAATGTTGAAATAGTAGGAAAAAGTAAAGGTTTTTATTGTTTTAGAGCAAAAATTTGTTGACAAAATACCAATTAGGATATAAAATTTTAAATTGGTGGCATATTTATTTTTTTAAATAGAAATAGTCTTAGAAAAAATTGTGTATGGGGTGATATCGTGGCTTATAAAGTAAAAAAATTTGGTGACTATCGTGAAAGAAGAAGTTTTTCGAAAACGAAAAACGTTTTAGAATTGAATGATTTACTCGAAATTCAAAAAAAGAGTTATCAACAATTTTTGGATGAAGGTATTAAAGAAATCTTTGATGATTTATTTCCAGTAGAAAGTTTTACTGGTAATATTTCTTTGGAATTTGGTGATTATTATTTTGATGAACCAAGATATTCTGTTAAAGAAGCCAAAGAACGAATGGTTAATTATGCGGCACCATTAAAGGTGGAAGCCCGTCTTTTTGTGCATGAAACTGGAGAAGTAAAAGAACAAACAATATTCCTAGGAGACATGCCTTTAATGACTGATGCTGGTACATTTATTATCAATGGGGCGGAAAGAGTAATCGTATCGCAACTGGTTAGAAGTCCAAGTGTCTATTTTAAAAGAGAAATCGATAAAAATGGGCGGCATATTATAACTGGTGAATTGATTCCTAATAAAGGTACTTGGTTAGAATACGAAACAGATGCTCGTGATGTATTATACGTGCGGATTGATAGAACTAGAAAAGTAACAGTAACAACACTTTTACGGGCTTTAGGTTTATCAAGTGATGAAGACATCATCAGTGTTTTTGGGGACAATCCCTATATTCAAAACACTTTAGAAAAAGACAGTACTAACAATACGGATG
This sequence comes from uncultured Bacilli bacterium, assembly GCA_944368805.1. Taxonomy (GTDB): domain Bacteria; phylum Bacillota_I; class Bacilli_A; order RF39; family UBA660; genus CALVXC01. The sequence continues at coordinate 1,124 of CALVXC010000057.1, read as the reverse complement.
AAGCCTTAATTGAAATTTATGAAAAATTAAGACCAGGCGAACCAGCAACTTTAGATTCCTCTAAAAATCAATTGATTACCAGATTTTTTGATCGTTTCCGCTATGATTTAGCGAAAGTTGGTCGTTATAAATTTAATAAAAAGTTAAATGTAATAGATCGTTTATTGAATCTCACTTTAGCTGAACCAATTATTGTTGGTGATAAAGTTATAGTTGAAAGTGGCACAGTTATTACTAAAGAAATATTAGAACAACTTCGACCATTATTTGCAGATGGGCTAAATATTAAAGAGATAGCCATTAATAATGAACTGGACGATTATAATAAAGTTCAAACAGTTAAAGTCGTCGATCCAAGTGATGAAAAGAAAACAATTACAATTATTGGGACTGATGCAACTGTTGATGTCAGACGTCTTACTATTCCTGATGTTTACGCCTCATTAAATTATTATATAGGCTTACATTATGGTATTGGTTCTGATGATGAAATTGATAACTTAGGAAACAGACGGGTTCGCCAAGTGGGTGAACTAATTCAAAACCAATTCCGGATTGGTATGGCGCGAATGGAAAGAGTTATTCGTGAGCGAATGACTACCCAAGATATTGAAACAGTTACTCCAAAAACTTTGATCAATATTCGGCCTGTAACTGCAGCCCTAAAAGAATTCTTTGGTTCTTCGCAATTATCTAAGTTCATGGATCAAATCAATCCAATCGCGGAACTTACTGATAAAAGACGTTTATCAAGTCTAGGACCTGGCGGACTATCTCGCGACCGGGCTGGTATGGATGTTCGGGACGTTAATGCTTCCCACTATGGTCGTATTTGTCCAATCGAATCTCCAGAAGGACAAAACATTGGTCTTATTACCTCCCTTGCCGGTTATGCTAAAGTTAATGAATATGGTTTCATTATGACACCATATAAAAAAGTTATCGATGGTGTAGTAACTGATGAAGTAGTTTACATGACTGCTGATGAAGAAAAAGATTACTACATTTCGCAAGCAACAATAAAATTAAGTGATAAAAATGAAATTGTCGATGATGAAGTTATAGCCCGACTTAACGGCGATACAGTTTACGTTGATAAAATGCATGTTAATTATATCGACGTT
>CALVXC010000056.1 GCA_944368805.1 uncultured Bacilli bacterium | reverse complement strand
GATAAAATAGAAAATAAATAAATTTAATAATAATATATAAGATACTATAAAAATTTAAAACTTTTGTGTGTTATAGTTTTAACGCCATCACTTAATAAAAGCTTTAAATTTGAAAGTCAATGGCCTTATAATAATTCACAAATATACATTTTACAATCGTTAATTGAAGATTTAACTGGCGATAAGAATTATAGTTTTGAAGAAAAAACTGATAATTACATTTTTAAAACCACAGTTAATTATCCGAATAATAGTGAATTAGTTAAACAAAAAATTTATTTAGATAAAAAATTAAACTTAAAAAAAGTAGAAGTTTTAAATCGTGATAATCAAGCTCAAATGACAATGAAATTTGACAAAATTGATTTAAAAACTGATTTCGAAGATAATTACTTTAATCTGGATGCTAATATGAAAGTATCCCAAACAGATGAAATGACCACAGTTAGTAAAATTGACGATAGCGTTTATCCTATGTATTTACCAGAAAATACTTATTTAGAAAAAGAAGATAAAGTTACTAAAGAAGATGGTGAACGAGTAATTATGACTTTTAGTGGCGATAATCCATTTATGATTATTCAAGAGACAATAAGTGTAACTGATGATTATACAACGATTCCTGTATCTGGAGAGCCAACTTTATTACCTGATGCGATAGGTGCGATGGCTGATGGCGAACTTTCATGGATAAATAACGGTGTTGAATATTATATTGTTTCTAGTAAATTAAAAGATGATGAACTAGTAGATGTTGCTAAATCAATTGGTGTTGCTTCGGTAATAAAACAAAAATAGTAATTACTTAAAAGGAATTTATTAAAGTTAATTCCTTTTAAAATTGTAAAAAAATATTTCTTTTTGTTAAAAGTATGATATAATTATATACAGGTGATAAAATGAGCGAAAAGAAAAAAAAGCAAACGAAAAAAGCGGATGAAAAAAATAAAACACAAGCTGAAAAACAAGAAGTTACAAAAAAGTCTGTAGATGACAAAGTAGCTAATAAAAAAGAGGTAAATAATAAAAAAACAACTAATAAGAAAAAGATAGCTGATAAAAAACAAGTTAATAAAAAAGAAAGTCTTAAAATAAGTGGAAACAAAAAAAGTTTTTGGGCAAATGCTAATGAAATGACTAGATTAATCGTTGTTTTTCTTATTGTAGTTGGTGTCTTTTTAGTGTTTTATGTTATAACTAATTTTATTAAAAGTGGTAGTAGTTCTAGCGCTGATAGTGATGATAGCGTGGCAGTTATTCAATATGATGAAATTTTAGTTGGTGAGATTTTAAATCAAAATAGAGATATGTATTATGTGTTAGCTACCCTAGAAGATGATCCAAATTTATCTTTGTATGTATCATATGTTGGTAGTTACATAGCTTCAGAAGATGCTTCTAAAGTTTATACTGTTGATTTATCATCAGTATTTAATAATCAATTTGTAGCTGATGAAAGTGATTTTGATATTGATGAAGTAAAAGATATTAAATTTAAAGAAGCAACTTTGTTAAAAGTAGAAAATGAACAAATAACGGAATATTATGAGGGTAAAGATGAAATTGTTGAAATTCTAAAAGAATTGATTGGGTAAAGTAATATTTAATATATTACTCTTTTCTATCCATATATAAAGGGTGATGAAGATGGCTAAAGAAGAAAAGAAAAAAGAAGAAAAGAAAAAAGAAGAAAAGAAAAAAATAGGACCAAATAGTTCAGATGAGAAAAAGAAAGTAAAAAATAAAAAGAAAACAAATAATACTCAAGGCTTTAAAACTGCTGAAGTAATTGTTTTAGTCGTTTTAACATGTATTATTAGTTTAACGATGGGGATTTTTCTTCATAATCGTTTCGGAACAACTTCAGATAAATATGATAAGTTAATTGCTGATAATCCGGAATTAGAAAGCTTTATTCAAACATATAATGATGTAATCGATAATTATTATGAAGATGTAGATAAAGAACAAATTATAAGTGATGCGATTGATGGGATGTTTTCATCTTTAGACGTGAATTCTAATTATTTAAATCAAAACACATATGATACTTTTAATAAACAATTAAACGGAGAATATAAAGGTATCGGTATTGAAGTTATCAATGATAGCAATAATAATATTGTTATTGTAAGCGTTTTTGAAGATACTCCTGCTTCTGAATCTGGTTTAAAACCATTAGATATTATAAAAAGTATTGATGGAACATCTTTACTTAATAAAGAAACATCACAATTAGTTGAAATTATTAGTAATAGTAAAAAAGACAGTTTTGAATTTGTTATAACTCGTGATGGCGAAGATAAAACAATTAAAGTTCAAAAAGATATGGTTGTTTTAAAATCTGTCACTTCTAAAATATTTGATAAAGGAAATCAAAAAATAGGTTATATTGACATTGATATTTTTGCTAATAATACAGCTGAACAATTTAAAAAACAATTAGAAGAATTAGAAAATAAAGGAATCAATTCCTTAATAATTGATGTTCGTGATAATTCTGGTGGACATTTAACAACCGTAGTTAGTATTCTTTCAGAACTATTAGATAAAGATCATGTTATATATCAAGTAGAAACAAAAGATGAAACAGAAAAATACTATTCTAAAGGCAAAGAAACTAAAGAGTATCCGATTGTAATTTTAGCAAATGAAAACAGTGCTTCTGCTTCAGAAGTATTAATGTCAGCTTTAAAAGAACAAATAGGTTCAGTGATTGTTGGTCAAACTAGTTTTGGCAAAGGAACTATTCAAGAACTTCAAGAATTAAAAACTGGTGATTCGTACAAAATAACAACTAAAAAATGGTTAACATCTAAAGGTGATTGGATTAATGAGAAAGGAATAGAGCCAGATATTGAAGTTGCTTTAGACGATGATTATTATGCTAATCCGACTGAAGAGAATGATAACCAATTACAAACAGCTTTACAACAATTATTACAATAATTAAAAAATATAGCAACTCTCATTTTATATACAAAATGAGAGTTTTTATATTATAAAAATTGGAAGATAAAAAAATAGTTTATTTTTAGAATAAAAATGTTATAATTAAATATAGGGAAGTGTCGTTATGAAAAATATTTATATAGGTGATAAATTAAAAATACATTGTTATAAACATAATGGTAAAGTACATCGAACTTGGGATGAAGCAGTTGTTTTAGATATAAAAAAAGATTATATTGTTTTAGGAAATTATAAAACACTAGTTATTAATGCTGACGGAAATGCTTGGAAAACTAAAGAACCAGATATCATGTATTTCTTTAAAGATGAGTGGTTTAATATTATCGCTCAATTAAAAAAAGATGGTCTTTATTTTAAATGTAACATTGCTAGCCCTTTTATTATTGAACAAGATACAGTTAAATGGATTGATTATGATTTAGATTTACGTATTTTTCCTTCGGGCGAATATAAAATTTTAGATCAAATGGAATATAAATATCACAAAAGAATTATGGGATATAATGACGATTTAGATCACGTTATTACAAAAGCATTAGAAAGATTGATTAAACTATATAATGATAAAAAACTTATTATGTTTGATGAAACAATTAACCTTAAATATTATGAACAATATCAAAATTTACAAGAAGAGGAAAAAAATAGTAATTTTTAATTTAGAAATGAATATATTAAAAGTGTAAGATTATTTAAAATATGTGTTTTTGTTTTAAAAAACGACATATCTGTATAAAATATGTCAAAAAAATATTTTTTTCAAAAAAAGTATTGACTTAAAAAAATTTATTTGTTATTATAGTGGTACTTTCGAACGGAAAACCTTATAAATTATACACTTTTTTAACTTTTTTGGATAAAAAATCGAAAAAAGGGTTGACTTAAGCTTTTCCTTTTGATATAGTTGTATTGTTCCATTTTTGGAGCAGTTGAATGATCTTTGAAAACTGAGCAAAATGTCAATTCAAAATTCAGTTAGGATTTTATAATTCGAACAAAATTAAATTTAAATATTTTTTTTTGGAGAGTTTGATCCTGGCTCAGGATGAACGCTGGCGGCATGCCTAAGACATGCAAGTCGAACGAAGTGGCCCATCGAGGATTGCGTGCTTGCACAAAATCGGACTTGGATTTTCCACTTAGTGGCGGACGGGTGAGTAACACGTGGGTAATCTACCTCAGAGACTGGGATAACAGTTAGAAATGACTGCTAATACCGGATGATTTATAGATAGATGACTATCTATACTAAAAGGAGCTTCGGCTTCGCTTTGAGATGAGCTTGCGGTGTATTAGCTTGTTGGTGGGGTAATGGCCTACCAAGGCAACGATGCATAGCCGAGCTGAGAGGCTGATCGGCCACACTGGGACTGAGACACGGCCCAGACTCCTACGGGAGGCAGCAGTTAGGAATATTCGTCAATGGGGGAAACCCTGAACGAGCAATGCCGCGTGAGTGATGACGGTCTTATTGATTGTAAAACTCTGTTGTAAAGGAAGAACCCTTATCATAGGTAATGATGATAAGCTGACGGTACTTTACCAGAAAGCCCCGGCTAACTACGTGCCAGCAGCCGCGGTAATACGTAGGGGGCGAGCG
>CALVXC010000055.1 GCA_944368805.1 uncultured Bacilli bacterium | reverse complement strand
CATAATAAAAGAAAATGCACGGAGGTAATGTCGATGAAATTTAAAAAAATTGACACATTTAAATGTAACCCTTGTCCTCCCTGCCTAAAAGAGATGTTCTCATAGCTCATTTATATTTTATCATAAAATGAAAACATCCTAACAATAAAACTAATGCTTTTGACATTTTATTTATGATAAAATCAGAATCCACAATGAAGCCTTTGAGAAATTTCTTTTGGTTTAAACGATGCCGTTCATATAGAAATTTTTAGCCGTTTTCGTCAGCACTATTATGTTGTAAGTTAGGTAATGAAAGAAAAACAGATTCAATCTTTTATGGACTGAATCTGTTTTTTCATATTATTAATTATATTTAAACAGGTGTTATTTAACATTTCTTGTAAAAGTAAAATTTCTTCTTTGGTTTTAGGAATGTAATCGTTATGAATATTAATTTGGGTTTTATTGATTTCATAGCTTTTACTAATCATAAGTTTCACCTCATAAAAAGTTATGAAGCATAGCTGAACAATATTCGCTTTAGCTGGGAATTAGAACAGTAAAAATAATGTCTGATATTGACAATTAATACTATTATTGTTATTATAATTGTGCTATTGGTATTATTCTTTCTTTTGGGCATACTAAACTAATATATAGTTTTGATGTCGAAAAGAAAGAAGGTGAAATATGGAACTATCTAATACTGACAAGGCTTTTTTATATAGTAAACAATTATTTCGGAATGATAAAACAGGTAATTATAAGTGGTGTTTAATAAGTAAATATTCATATATAATGTTTTTAGTTCAATCCTATCATACTTGGATTTATAATGATGTACCTTTCAAAGAGAAATTTTTTATAGATATTTATAATAGACAAAGATATTTAGAGTTTGAATATTTTTGGTACGAAAAACAGCAACGTTTAGATTATGGAGCATTTTTTAATATTGATAAAAGTTTAGCTCGATCTGTTGAATATGTATTTAGAAAATATTGGAATGTTGATATTGAAAAACTAGATGAATTAATCGAAAATAATTTCTTATGTGTAAAGCAAGCTAAAGAAAAAGTAACTGTAAAATTCCCTATGCAATTTATTTCCAATCGTGATATTATACGTGATTTAAATAAGGATAGCTGTGAGGTAACCTGGGAATGGGAAAGGCCAAAGATTTTAAAGCTATAATTTTAGTAGATGACTATTTAATTCCTTTTTTAAATAAAATAGCAACCGATAGTAGTGAGTGTATAGTTTTTAGAGGTTTACCAACATCTGAAAGAGAAAAACTTCTTCGGGAAACCTATAATTCTTTGATTGTGACTTTGTATCAATATTTAGTCAAAAATAATTATGCTTCTTGTAATTTTACTTATTTAATAGTAGATTATGCCCAAAAATTAAAAGCAGAGAAGCGAGAAAAAGAACTAAGAACACTTAGATGGAATATAAGTGATATTATTATTTTTACAGAACAGAATTATATTTATAACGAGACACAAAAAGAATTGAATTTATTAGTTAATGATGTTATATCATGTTTTAGAAGTTTAATGCTTCATATTGATATTATAAATCAAGAAGATATATTAAAAGAAATTGGTTCTATACGCAATGAATTAAATGAAATTGAAAACGAGAGTGTACAAAATAGTGCTCTAGACGAAATCAACAAAAATCTTCGAGATAACATTAAGCTTTCATCTGAAAAAGTAATAAGTATTGGAAATAGTGTTAGAGATATACTTCCTCAAGCAATTACTGTTTTGGGAATTTTTGTTGCAATCATACTTGTTTTTATTGGCGACATTAAAATACTTGATTCAGTTAAGTTGATAAAAGGTGAACCATTTATAATGTTTATTTCAGTTGTATTATTAGTGGTTCATTTAACATTAAATTTATTATTTGCACTTTTATTTTTAATTTCCCGAATAGCTAAATCGTCCATAAACGTAAGATGTTCCAAGTTTAGAGATATAAGTCCCTATTATCGAAACCAAGTACACCATTTTGACATTGATAATAAACAAGATGTTAGTCTTAATGATGAACTGGCAAATCAGCTAATGGATTTAAATCAAGAATTGCGATCAATTACAAATGATAGAAGAATTTGTGCAAACTGTGCTTATGCAGATGTACAACGTTCAAATGAGCGAGGGTCATTTGGTTATAAGGATGCAAAAGACGAGAAAGAACAAAAAGAATTTCAAAAATTAAACAAGAAAGATTTTTCTGAATTAACAAAGGAAGATAAAGATAAAATTTTTATTCAAAAAAACATTGATGATCAATGTGGACATATGGATAGGTTTATTCGTAAATATCCATATATATTCTTCACAAATATCTTATGTTTTTTAATAGAAATAATTATTTTATTTTGGTATCTTATAACAGAGGTTTTTTACCATAACTTGAAATTTGAAATTATCGATCCTTTAGTTGCTTCAATATGTCTTGTGTCTTTTGCTATTGCTTTAATTGCCATAGTTTCCATAATTTTTTATAGTCTTGGTAAACCAAAGGCTTCAAGCATAAAAAAAGAGTATAAAGTAATTGTTTTAGTTCTAAGTATCATATTGATAATAGTAACCATTATTGCATTTAAATGTGGATTTAAGTATACAGTATAAAATAAAGATTAATATTTATTTACTAGAAAAGTGTCTAAGCACTTTTTTCTTTTGTCTAAAACGATAGGAAAACAACTTGTCTTACTCTTTGGGAAATAAAGTCTTTTAGGTATTTTCAACTGCTCACAACCCCGCTCACTTTAATACTGCCCTCCTTTGTGTCCTTCATATATTCTCATAACGCCAATAAAACACTACTTCAAAAGAGTTAGGTCTCGGCTAATATTACCCGAGACCTAACTCTTTCTACATAGTTTCTACTTACGTATATTTATTGAGTTATGACATATATAGGACTAAGGGGGTGTTGTGTGTGAGCGGGGTTGTGAGGTTGGTTGAAAGAGATCGGTTGGTATTATGGGAACTTGAAAGATGGCGGGTAATGCGTGCAAAAGAAATCAAAGTGCTTGGCGGTTTTAATGGTGACCGTGTCATGTATCGTAGATTGCGGTTATTGATTGATTATGGATATTTAGAAAGAAAACGATATATTTACGGTATGGCTGGAATTTATACGATTACCAATAAAGGAAGAAAAGAACTGCAATTACCTTTAAAAAATCAAAGGGTAAGTATTGCCTTAATAGAACATGATTTGGCTGTGGTTGACAGTTATATCTACTTTAAAAAGCGTTTTTCTTTGGATAGAAAACAAGTAACATCAGAAAAAGAATTAAGAGAAGATTTTAAACCTGGCACGCATTACCCTGACTTTGTTTTTACCATTGATGATAAAACGTATTGTGTGGAAGTGGAATTTACGTTAAAGAACAAAACGAGATTGGAAAACAATATCAAAAGTAATTATTTAGAATATGATACCCAATATTGGATTATTAAAAAAGACAGTGTTAGGCTGATGAAGTTACTACAAGTATTTGAAGAAACATATCCTAATATAGAAATTCTTTATTGGGAGGATATTTGTTTATGTTAGTGATACCTATTGTTTGTTTTATGATCGCTATTGTGATGATAGTGATTTTTTATCGTTTGGATAAAGGATATTTTGTCAATGATTTTAATGATGAATTAAAGTTCATTAGGAAAAATCGGTCGTTTTTTAATCAACATAAGAAAACATTTAATGAAGACCAAACGTTCATTGGGAAAAGTTACAATCAAGTTCCCATATATACCAGCGACAAAGCGAAACATGTTTTTATTTGTGGTACAACGGGAAGCGGAAAAACAGTTGCTTTATCAAACTATATCAAAAGGGCGATTGATAAAGACTTCCCTTTATTGATCTTAGACGGTAAGGGAGATATTGGAGAAGACTCTATTTTGGATATTGTAAGTAAGTTAAAAGGCAATAGAAAGTTATATGTAGTTGATATGAATAACCCTGAAACTTCGGATTAATACAATCCTTTTTTTGAAACAAGCGCGACTGTTTGTAAGGATATGTTGATTAATCTGAACGATTGGAGCGAAGAACATTACAAGGTCAACACGGAACGATATTTAGAAAAGTTAATCAGTCTTTTAATCAAGAAAGAAATACCGTTATCATTTCAAAGTATTGTATCATATCTTGAACCAAATAAATTTAAAAAGTTATGTTCCGAAGCGGTAAAAGAAAAACTTTTATCAAAACAAGAACATCTTGATTTATTAGAATTGATTGAAAGTAGTAAAAAAATTATTGAGGGTTCAGTTGCAAGGTTTAGTTTACTATCCGAAAGTGAACTAGGAAGCATTTTTGCTGATGATGGAATTGATATATATACCGCTATGAAAGAACAAGCGGTAATTTTATTTATTTTAAATCCTTTGCTTTATCCTGAATTATCGCATTTTATGGGGAAACTGATTTTAATTGACAGTAAAAAATCGGTCAGTAAATTATATAACGATCATCATAAAAGACAGATCTTTTTTATTTTCGATGAAATTAATGTTTATGCTTCTGCTAACCTTGTGAATTTAGTTAATAAATCAAGAAGTGCGGGGGTAACTTGTATTTTAGCGACTCAAAGTCTTTCTGATTTAGAAAGTGCTTCTGACGATGCTTTTAAGCAGCAAATATTAGAAAACTGTAATAACTATATTGTCATGCGTCAAAACAGTGCGAAATCAAGTGAAGAATGGTCAAAAATTATCGGTACAAGGCCGACCATAGAGGTTACTTACAAGATTGAACAAAAAAACTCCAATACAGAAAGTACGGGATATGGTTCTGCGAAACGTGTTCGGGAATTTATCTTTCATCCTGATGACATTAAAGCCTTAAAAACAGGAGAAGCCTTTTACATATCAAGGGACAACAACACATATATAAAAGTAAA
>CALVXC010000054.1 GCA_944368805.1 uncultured Bacilli bacterium | reverse complement strand
ATAATAAATTTCGTGTCTTTTTAGCATGTTTTACTATATCACATAATTTAACTATTGACAAATCTTAGAATGTCATAATTTATTTAAATATTAAATAGACTATATTTTATCGAACTTAAATATAAAGCCGCTAAAAAATCTTTAGGGAAAAATTTAGCAATTGTTAACAAATTACGAACATTTTTTTTATCTAAATCATTATCATTTATTTTATCATAAATATATTTAATAATTATTTTAGTATGTAATAAATCTTTAATTTCGTTTTCTTTTATTTTTTTTTCAATCAATTTTAAATCTAAAGAAGCAATTTGATAAAGACGATCTAATAATTTATTATTAAACTTATTAACTGAATAAATTAATGAATCATTTAAATCAAACACTTTACCTAAATATTCTACTTGTTTATTAAAAATTTTGGATACTTGAAGATCATTACCACTACATATTTTTTTTAAATTTTGATTATCAATAATTTTATCTAATAAGTTTTTATCATTAAATTCTGATAAATCTTTAGCTAATTTGATAAAACGTTCTTTATTTTTATAATAATTATTTTCTAATTGACCTTTTTTAAACGAATATTTCTTACCTTCTAATTTACCGAAAGCTTTTAAGGTATCGTTATATCCATATCTTATATTTTGTTTAGCTATTTTAGAATCAAAAATTAGAAAAGATCCTAATTTATTATTTGGTACAATATAAGTTATTTTTATATCTTTTTTAGGTGGTTGTTTTATTTCAACAACATTTAAATCAACAGCAATCACCTCGCTAGCGCCCATATCTATTGCCAGATTAATTGGCATATTATCATAATATCCACCATCAATAAAATTATCATCACCAATTTTCTTAACTTGAAAAGCAGGAAAACATGTCGCAGAAGCCATTAGATAATCAATTAACTCTCCTTTAGGAATATCTTTTTTAGTTAAACATAATGGCTCATATTTAGGCACTTTTACTGTTACCATACCATAATCTATTTTAGAATTGCGAATTTTTTCCTCGTTTATAACTTTGTGCATCGTATTTTCTAATTGTTCTGGTTTAAGGCCACCTGATAAAACAATATTTTTAGCGTATATTTTATATATATCTTTAATATTTAAAGCATCTTTAAAACTATCAGAATTTTCCTTATCAAATAGTAATTTAAAACTTAGTTGACGCCATAAACTCACACCTTTAAAATAATTACCTTGAACCATTAAAGCGCCATTTAAAGCTCCAACAGAAGTACCAGTAACAATATCATAATTTAAATTCATTTTTTTTAAAGCCTTCCAAACGCCCATTTGATATGCGCCTTTAGATCCTCCACCTGATAAAACGATTGCTCTTTTCATATTACACCTCGGTATATAAATAGTATTTTAAATTTTCATTAAATTCATACTCACTATTAGTAAATAGTGTTTTAATTCCAATATCGTCTTTATAATATAAAACATCATTACCTTTTCTAAAATAAATATAACTATCGATATAATAAATATCATCTATATTATCAGTATTAAATAAATAAATTGTTTCCTTTTTATCTTCAATTGGAGCTTTATATACCTGATAATCGTCATCAACTAATTTATATAAATAATAATATCCATTAACGGTATCAATTCGATCATAATTTTTATCGGTTTCGTAATTTTTATTAAACTTATATTCTTTTTTTAATGCTTCATTCATATCAATAGTTGTTTCTTCTTCATTATCATAAAATAAAATTCCAGTTTTTTGATCTCCTACAATATAGGCTTCTTCTTTTTTTATGTTGAATTCATATTGCCTTTTAGTTTCTCGATCGACTAAAAACAATGAATCTTTATAACTACCATTAGTATAACCATCAAAAGAAATATCATAATTAACAATTATTTCATCTTTTTTTTCATTAGTAATATCAACAGTATAAAATTGATTAAAATCATATTCATCATTATAATTGGCAATTACAAACTTATCATTAACTAAACCTTTAATGTGGGTTTCATAAACATCTTGATCAAATAGTTTAACATTCGTTATATTATCTTGACTTATAATATAAATACCACGATAATTATCTAAAACAACATAATGTTTATCAATAATATTAGCTTTATACAAAGTTATAGAATCGATTTTTTCTGATTGTGTTTTTGAATCAGACCATTTTGAAAAATCGTATATGTCATTAATAGTTTCAATAAATTCATTTAATTGAGCGCTAGTTTGTGGTAAATTATGATTAAAATATAACTGATCTTCATAATAACACATCATATCTAAGGGTATTGTTTCATCTTTAAAAACAGGTAATAAACATTCATATGTATCATCTTTAAAATATTCTATTTGTTCGATAATTTTCATATCTTTTTTAAAATTATAATCAGTTTTAAAAACAAATGTCGTTTTATCTTTAGTTACTTCAAAATAATAGTTAGTAACATTTTGATCTTTTTTTAAATTTAAAACTTCTCTGATTTCAAAAGTGTTTTTTCCATTTTTTATTTGATAATCAATATCATGACCCAAAACAAAATCATGAATAATAAATTTTAAAAAAAAGTATATAATTAAAACTACTACAAATAAAACAATTATTCGTTTCATTATAAATCACCTACTTCTATAAATAATTATAACATGGATAATTTACGATGTAAATTTTAGTTTAAAAATATTATTTAAATAAATTTAGCAAAAAAAATAGTCATTATGACTATTAAGTTTATTTTAAGATTTATTATCAGGACGAGCTTTAGCAACATGTTCAGATATTTTGTTTTCAATTTCTAATAGTGCAGCTTTACTTATATTAGAAAGAGCAATAAATTCTTTGATTGTATCAATATAAATTCTTCCCCAGATAATACCTCTTTTTACTTTTAAATCATTAAACATATAACGTTGAACAGAGGTTGAAAAATATCCAAATAACAATCTTTTTTGACACATTAAAATTCGTTGGTTTGTAAGAACAATAACGTAAGTTGAAATTATATCATAAATTTTATCGTTCTTTTGGGCTACAAAAACGTAATCAACCACTTCATCGGGATTTAAAGCTTGTTCTGCAATTTTAGAATGAGCTTTTAATCGCCAAGCAATTGTCGATGGATACATTGTTTTAAAACTTTTAGCTTTTTGATATATTTCATGATACATAATATCAGACTCCTTTACTGTTATATAAATCAAAATATTTTATAATATAATATGTTTTTAGAATTATAATCTAACTATATTATCCTAGTTGTAATTAAATTTTATTAAATTACTTCTTTTAATTATATCATAATTTATAGTTGATTAAAACTATTAATTTAAATAATTTTTTTCTAATCGCAGCAATTGTTTTCCATTTTTAATTTTATATAATTTTCTACTAAAGGTATTCTTTCTTTATCTTTTTTTCGGTTACTATTTTTTAAATAACTATAATACTTTTCGATACTTTCTAAATTATAATTATTATATTTTTCTATTTTGTCTTTTTCTTTTGTATCTAAAACACACTCAACTTTATCATTTACTATATACCAACCATTTTCTTTTATTTTTAAATTATAATTGTTTTTTAATTGTTCTAAACCTTTTTTAGTTACTGCTATATCTAAATCTTTGGCATCTTGATAAAGTCCTCTCAAAACTAAAGCACTGGAAGATAAAATCCAAAATTCTTCTTTATCAATTTTCAGACTATTAATTAATTCTATTAATTCTTTTTTATTCATTCTTTTTTCCATATTTTTTTATACAGTTATACATTTTAATAACTATAATTCCTCCTAGATATATTATACTTTTATTAACGTTATCAATCAATAGATATTGCATATATTTAATATTTAAAATATTCATTTATAACAAAAATGAAGCTTTACATTTTTTATGTAGGCATTCATTTGTTTTAAATATAATTTATTTTGATATACAAATTTTAATCACTTATTCTAATATTAACACCATCTACATTTTTATAAACACGTTTTGCATTTTTTGAAATTTTTTTTATAATTTCAGCTTCTAAATCAAAACCTAACATTTCTGATAACCCCATTAAGTAAATAGCTATATCAGCAAGTTCTTCATTTAAATCATCTTTTTTCTTTCTATAAGCATCAAATGCTTCTGCTACTTCTCCATATAAAAGGCAAAATTCTTTTTCCACATTCGTCGTGTTAAATCCTTTATTAATTTTATTTTGCCATATGTCTTTTTGAATTTGTTTTAAATCCATTTTTACCTCCTTTTTAACTATATTTTAAAATGTCAATATTTTTTGTTTGGAAATAATTTGAAAACATTATGTGCATTTGTTCAAAAATTTACCAACAAATCAATTTACAACAACATTATATATTATTAAATTAGTAATTACAAGAAGATGGCATAACAAAACTATATAGTTATGAAACAATTTTATATTCTATAATTTATCGATTATACTTATACGCTACACTCTATCCATTCTTTATCTTATCATCATTGACAAATACATTATCAGCTTTTTCTGTATATTTAGTTACAATATTATAGAATATTTTTTTCTTAAATCTTTCTTCTTATCTAGAATAAAGGAATTAAAATACACTGACATATTATCACCTACCTATATAATTATATCATGATTTTATTTTTTATAAATTTGACTTAATGCGATTTAATTATAAATATAGCAAAACACCTAAGTCAAATTGACTCCAAAATAGCTCAAACCTATATTTTGGGCTATTTTTTGATAAAAAGAAAAACTCGCGTTTTCCCTTATATTATTTGGGTTTGCGAGTTATTTTCCACAACATTGTTTATATTTCTTACCACTTCCGCATGAAGTTAATTTTCTTATATGATCAATACTATCAATATTTATAATATTATTGATATTTCTAAGTTTTTATGACTAGGTAATTCATATATTATCTGTATTATTAGTATCATTTTTATTATAAATATTTCTCTACTGTGGACAAATTGAGGACACTGTCCACATCCGTTCACTAATATGAATATAACATATTTTGATATTTTATACAAGGCTCGCTTTCTATAGATACTTATTGGAAATGTATCTTATATAATAATTTCTATTATTTTTTAATCCATTAATCATTTTATTAAATGGTTCTTTATTTTCTTGTTTTCTAATCAAGTTAAAATATCCTCTACATTCCTCAAAAGTTATATC
>CALVXC010000053.1 GCA_944368805.1 uncultured Bacilli bacterium | reverse complement strand
CAGAGTAGCTATGTATGGAATGGATAACCGCTGAAAGCATCTAAGCGGGAAGCCAACTTCAAGATGAGTTTTCCCATTACATTAAGTAAGTAAGATCCCAGAAAGACTATCTGGTTGATAGGCTAGAGGTGGAAGCATGGCAACATGTTGAGCTGACTAGTACTAATAGATCGAGGATTTAATCCTATTTATGTTTTTCTAATTTGAATTCCACATTATCATGTTTTCAGAGAATTATTTCTCTTATATTTAAATTGGTGACGATAGCAAAGTGGATACACCTGTTCCCATCCCGAACACAGAAGTTAAGCACTTTAACGGCGAAAATAGTGTAAGCGAAGATAGCAAGTTGCCAATTTTTTTTGTTATTTAAAGTTTCATAGCTTACTATGAAACTTTTTAAATTTATTGATAAATATAGTCAAAGAGTAATATTTTAGAAAAATATATGATAAAAATGTCAAGAAGTTTAGTTTTGTAAAATTATTGTTAAATTATTATAAAGAAAATATTCAAATTCTCTTGTCTTAACGGAAATATTTTTGCTATAATATATTTGGTGATATAAATGGAATTTAAAGTAACAACACGCAGTGAATTTGAAACGATTGAAATTGCTCAAAATTTTGAATCGGAAAAATTTCCTAACATGATTATATGCTTGAATGGTGAATTAGGTAGTGGTAAAACAGTTTTTACTAAAGGTATTGCTAATGCTTTAGGAATTGATGAAAGTATTACTTCACCTACTTTTACTATCATAAAAGAATACGATGGTGAATTACCATTATATCATATGGATGTATATCGTTTAGATGGTAATGTTTCTGGAATTGGAATTGAAGAATACTTTACAAAAGGTGGGGTAGTTGTTATTGAATGGGCAGATACTATTAAAGAATATTTACCTAGTGAACGACTAGATATTAAATTTAAAATATTAGATGAGAATAAAAGAGTATTAATAATGGAACCTCACGGTAAAAAATACGAGGATTTATGTGAGGCAGTCCTTTGAAATATTTTTTTTTAGATACCTCTAATTCACGATTAATTGTTGCTATATATAAAAACAAAAATAAATTAGCTTATTATAATGAAAAATGTGATAATACTTTATCATCACAAATAATGCCAGTTATTGATAGAGTTTTTAGTGAAGCTAAAACTTCACCTTGGGATATTGATAAAATTTTTGTAGTAACTGGTCCTGGTTCATTTACAGGGATTAGAATAGGTGTAACAATAGCTAAAACTTATGCTTGGACTTTTGCTACAGAAATTGTACCTATTTCTAGTTTAGAGGTAATGGCTACAACCAAATTTAAAGGAAATTATATTGTTCCGATTATCGATGCTAGAAGAAATTTTGTTTATGCTGGAGTATATGATAAAAATTTAAATTTAATTAAACCTGATCGTTATCTTCCTTTAAACGATTTACTTAACGAATTAAATGGTAAAAAAGTATCATTTGTCACTTATGATTCTATAGAGTTAGAAAGTAGAGTTATCGAACCAGATATTCAAATTTTACCTTTACTAAAAAAACATTTAAATGATCGACCAGTTAATCCTCATCAGATTAATCCTAACTATTTAAAATTAACGGAGGCTGAAGAAAAATTAATAAATGATACGCGAAATTAAATGTTCTGATATTTCAGTCATAAACTTTTTTTTAAAAGAGTTGGGTAGTAAGGAAATTACTGCATCAGATCTAAAAAATAAGTTACATCAATATTATGTTTATCAATTAGATGGTTTGGTAGTTGGTTTTATTGGTTATTCTATATATTATGATCGAGCGGAAATAGATTATTTATATGTATTAAATAATTATCGTTTTAATAATATTGGTAGTAGACTTTTAGATTATATAATTAATTTAGTTAAAGGGAAATGTTATAATATTAGTTTAGAAGTTAGTACTGATAATATTGTAGCAATAAACTTATATAAGAAAAAAGGGTTTGAATGTGTTAAAATTATTACTAATTATTATAAAGAAAAAAATGGTTTTTTGATGGTTAAGGAGTTAGATTAAAGTGAAAGATATGTATATTTTAGCAATTGAATCTAGTTGTGATGAAACAAGTGTTTCAATAGTTAAAAATGGATGTGAAGAAATCGCAACGGTTGTTTTATCACAAATTGACATTCATAAACAATATGGTGGAGTTGTTCCAGAAATTGCTAGTCGTAATCATATTGAAAATATTACAATAGTATTAGAAGAAGTTTTAACTAAAGCTAAAATGAAAATGGCTCAAATAGACGCTATTGCGGTAACTAATGGACCAGGGCTAATTGGTTCTTTATTAGTAGGAACAATGGCAGCTAAAACACTAGCGTATTTATATAAAAAACCTTTGATTCCTGTTCATCATATTGCTGGTCATATATATGCGAATAACTTAGTAAAACCGCTTAAATTTCCTTTAATTGCTTTAGTTATTAGTGGTGGTCATACGGAATTAGTTTATATGCGTGAACATTATTCATTTAAAAAGATTGGTGGAACTTTAGATGATGCTGTTGGTGAGGCTTATGATAAAGTAGCTAGAATTATCGGTGTTCCTTATCCTGGAGGACCAATGATTGATACCCTCGCGCATTTAGGTAGACCGCGCTATAAATTACCAATACCTTTAAATGATGATAGTTTTAACTTTAGTTTTAGTGGTTTAAAAAGTTCAGTTGTAAATTTAGTTCATAACGAAAATCAAAGAGGAAATGATGTTGATAATAATGATTTATCAGCTTCATTTCAAAATGTTGTAGTTGGTATTTTAACTAAAAAAACAATGCATGCATTACAAGAATTAGGCATTAACAATTTAATAGTAGCTGGTGGTGTAGCAGCTAATCAAGGGTTGAAAGAAAGATTAGAAAAGTTATGTGCGGAATATAATATTAATTTATCGATCCCACCTATTAATTATTGTACTGATAATGCAGCTATGATTGGTGCAGCTGCTTATTATGCATATAAACAAGGAGTTTTGGCTGATTTAGAATTGAATGCTAAAGCTAATATAAAGTTGTGTGATAATTATGAATGATTTAGAACAAGTTTTATTTGATAATAAAATTTCTTTTGATAAAGTTATTATGGTTAAACCAGGTGATTATGCAATAACTAATCAGTTTCAATCGGTTCTTGCGACTGATTATACTTATAGTTGTACTAATTTGTTAGTATATTCTGAACAGTTCGCTTATTTAACTCATTTGTTTCCAAGTGAAACAATCGGAAGAAAAAATACACTTTTTGAACGAATTGATTTTTTGAAATTAATATTGGGTGATGTGTTTAAAAATTTAGTATCAGATATAAATGTTTTAGTATGTATGGGAATTAGTAGTGATAAAGAAAAAAAGCTAAAACATCATGATTTATCGTTTGTTGATAAAAAATTGGAAGAGCTAAAAGAATTTTGTGAACAAAACAATATAAAATATAATAGACTTCCTAATATGGTTAGTAAATTTTTAATATTTAATTGCGAAGATAAAAAATTATTTATTGATAATGGTTTAGTTATTAATGAGGGAAAAAAGATTAATCGAATGTAATCTTTTTTTGATGAAATAATTTAAAATAATTGACAATTAAAAAATTAAATGGTAACATTAATGCAATGTTTTTTTAATGCATTAGTATAAAATTTAAATGAATTGATTTTCTATTTTTCGTAATTTATTAAAGGAGGTAATATGAAAAATAAAATTTTTTTAACTAAAGAAGGTTATGATCAATTGCTAGTTAGTATCGATAAATTGTACGAACAACTTAAAAAAAATAATATTCAAAAAAGTAAAGCTTACGATGATGGTGTTGGTGATGGATGGCATGATAATTTTGATTTTGAAGAAGCTGTTCGAAATGAGTTTTTGATTATGAATGAAATAAAAGAAAAAAGAAATATTTTGAATAATGTTGAAATTATAGAAGATAATGATAAAAATGATGATGTTATAAATCTTGAAGATATTTTTAAAATACGACTGTTTTTTGAAGATGATGATTATGATGATTGTGTTTTTAAATTAGTCGGGAAATATAATGTTAAAGAATATAAAGATTACCAAGAAATTTCTTTAAATAGTCCATTAGGAATTTCTGTTTATAAAAAGGAAATAAATAAAGAATTTGAATATCAAGTAGATGATAAAAGAATAATTAAAGCTACTATATTAGAAAAAATTAAAATATAAAAAGATTAACCATTTTTGATTAATCTTTTTTCAATATATAAAATAATATAGTACATAATAGCTGATACAATAGCTAAAATAAAGATTCCTGTAATAACCAAATTTAAATTAAATACTTGTGAACCATACATGATTAAATAACCGATACCTTCTTTAGAAACTAAAAATTCTCCCATAATAACGCCGATTAAAGACATACTAACATTTATTTTTAAAGCACTAATAAAATTAGGATAACTACTTGGTAAAATTAATTTAGTATAGATTTGATATTTATTTGCTTTAAATGATTGCATTAATTTAATTTTGTTTGGATCGATTTCCATAAACCCTTGATATATATTGATTATAGTAATAATTACGGAAATTAATAAGGCCATTAAAATAATAGAATTAATACCAGCACCAGCCCAAATAATGATAATAGGACCTAAAGCTACTTTTGGTAAACTGTTTAGAATAGTTAGATAAGGATCCATTACTTTAGCTATATAATTATTCCACCATAAAATAGTTGCAATAATAATACCGATAATAGTTCCTAAAGTAAAGCTAATAACTGTTTCATAAACTGTTACCCAAATATGATGCCATAGATCACCACTATTATTTAGTTCTATAATCGTATTTAGAACTTCTTTAGGTGTTGATGTTATAAAAGTATTAATGAGATTAAAATCAGCTAATAATTGCCATATGATGATAAAAATTACAATAATTAGTATTTGTGTAAGACGTATTAAAAAATTTCTCCTTTTATGTTTTTTTAAATATTGTTTGTGTTCGTCACTATACATGGAAATCAATATCCTTCCATATTAAATCATAGTAATAAGAAAACTCTTTAGCTTTTCTATTTTCGATTGGTGTTGATTTATTAGATAAATTAATTTCGTAAATATTTTTAATAACACATGGTCTTTTTGATAAGACAATGATTCGATCAGCCATACTAATGGCTTCAGCTAAATCATGAGTTACCATAATCGCACTTTTTTTCTCCTTTTTAATAATTTTATAAACATCATCTGAAACAGCTAATCTGGTTTGGTAGTCTAAAGCGCTAAATGGTTCATATGTGTTAGTTATCAAACGCTTTAAAATATATATCGAAATGTTCTTTGCTGATTTCAATTTTATCTA
>CALVXC010000052.1 GCA_944368805.1 uncultured Bacilli bacterium | reverse complement strand
ATTTTGTTGGATTGGTTTGACAAACCTACACTGTGCGTTTATACCTCTTTTGTTCTACTTCTATTATAAACGCACAAGTTTTTCATTCATTTATTTTCCTCCTTCTTGACATGCTTAATTTCATGTGCTAGTATAATTATATTATCTAAACCTAACTTTAGGTCAAGTATAATTTTAAAAAAATTTTGGAGGTAATATGTATAGTATTGGTGAAGTTTCAAAAATGTTTCAAATTCCTATATCAACTTTAAGATATTATGATAAAGAAGGATTGTTTTTAGGACTTGAAAAAAATAATTCTGGAATTAGAATATTTAATGAAAAGACAATTGATGCTTTAAGATTAATTGAATGTCTTAAAAAATCGGGAATGCAAATTAAAGATATCAAAGAATTTATGAAATGGTGTTCTATGGGGGATAAAACTTTAAAAATTAGAAAGGAAATGTTTTTAAAACAAAAAAAGACAATTGAAAAAGAAATTGAAGAATTAAATAATGCTTTAGAATTAATTAAATATAAATGTTGGTATTACGATGAAGCAGTAAAAGATAATTCTGAAAAAAGAGTTAAAAATATTACTCCTTCACAAATGCCTAGTGATATTAAAAAAGCGTATGAGAATAGTCATAAATAAAAACATTAATTGCTTATAAATTAATCATCTAATTTGTTAATTAGGTGATTTTTTATTGATAAATTCTACAAAAAGCGCTAAAAAATGAAAGTAAAAATGTTATAATTTAACCTATAATTGTATAAAATTATTAAAAATTAAACAAAATAGTAATGTAAAATTGGTAATTTACTTAATTTTAGTTAAAATGTTAATTGGCATTTATCCCTTATTTTACAACGCTTATAATGGTTTTTTCGTTATAAAAAGAGGGCTCGATTTGCAAAAAAAATGGAAATATGTTATACTAGACGAGCTTTCAATTTAATTGTGAGCTTTTCTTTTCAAAAAGGTTTATTTTAAAAAGAAAAGCGGCAATAGTTAAGGAGAAAATATTGTGAAAAGATTATTCAAAAAAACTGCACTTATGTATCTAATTACACAAGGAGGTATGATTTGTTCTTTGGTAATTATGATTACTTTAGTTAGTTGTAGTTTTAAAATTTCGAAAGAATTGCTTGATAGTCAATTCATCGCGGAATTTGGTAATGAAGAAACAGTAATTGAAATAAGTTATAATGAAAATGTCTTGAAAAAGTTAGTTGAATCAGAGCAAGAAACTGATTCTGATATAAAAGAAGAAAAGGAAGAAGTTAAAGAACAAACAGAAGTGATTGAAGAAGAACAACCAGTAGTTGAAGAAGTAGTAGAACAACCAGTTGAAGAAGTTGAACCTGTTTACTATTTAACTGAACAAACTAATGTTGAATTGGGTAGTCAAATTGCTAATTTTGCTACACAATATGTAGGTAATCCTTATGTTTATGGTGGAACTAGTTTGACATCAGGTGCCGATTGTTCGGGATTTGTCTTAGCGGTCTTTAGTAATTTTGGTATTTCTTTACCGCGTACAGCTACTGATCAAAGTTATAGTGGGACACCAGTATCATTAGATTATTTACAACTAGGAGATTTAATTTTCTATGGCTATGGTTCAATTACCCATGTAGGTATTTATATTGGTAATGGTCAAATTGTTCATGCGATGAACGAAGCTATGGGAATTAATATTTCTAGTTATACTTTTATGCCGATTATTACGGCAGTACGTGTTATATAAATTTGAAAGCAGCCAAACTAGTAATAGTTTGGCTTTTTTGATATAATTTATTTGTGATGTTTAATGGAAAAAGTAAAAATTGTAGCGTTTGATCATCAAGGAAGAGGAATAGCGAAAATTAATAATAAAGTTGTTTTTGTTCCTAATACTTTGGTTGGTGAAATAGTAAATATTGAAATTTTAATAGATAAGAAGAAATATGCAGTAGGTTTAGCAAAAGAAATAGTTAAAAAAAGTCCGAAACGAGTTAATGTTTTATGCCCATATTATGATAAATGTGGTGGTTGTGATTTATTACATATTGAATATAATGAACAATTAAAATTGAAAGAAGGAATGGTTAAAAATATTTTTGATCGTTATTTGAAAAAAGAAGTTAAAATTAATAAAATTGTAAGCGGGAAACAATATAATTACCGTAATAAAGTAACTTTACAAGTTAATAAGAATATTGGTTTTTTTAATAAAAGTTCTTATGATATTGTAAATATTGATAATTGTTTGATTGCTTCAGAGAATATTAATTATTTTATTAATAGTTTGAAGAAAATGAATTTAAAAGATGTATCACAAGTTATAATTAGGTGTAGTAAAAATACTAACGATAAAATGCTTGCTTTTAAAACTAATAAAAATATAGATATAAATCTTTTAAAAGATAATGTTAGTTCATTAATTATAAATGATAAAGTTATTTATGGAAAAAATAAAATAATTGAAAGACTGAAAGATTATCAATTTGTTATTTCTCCGAACGCTTTTTTTCAAACAAATACAGATATGGCTATAAATTTATATGATACAGTTATTGAAATGGCTAATTTTGATTTAAATGATATTGTTTTGGATCTTTATTGTGGTACAGGAACAATTGGTATATATATTAGTAAAAATGTTAAACAAGTATTGGGAGTTGAAATTAATCAAAGTGCGATTAACGACGCAAAAGAAAATAAAAAAATAAATAATATAAAAAATATATCATTTATTTGTGAAGATAGTAGTAAAGTTTTAAAAAATATTAAATATAAACCTAATGTAGTAATTGTTGATCCACCACGTAGTGGTTTAACTAAAAAATTAATTTATGATCTTTTAAAAATAAAAGCTAATAAAATTATTTATGTATCGTGTAATCCTTTAACTTTAGTAAGAGATTTAAATTTACTAGAAAATAAATATGATGTTGTTTCAGTAACACCAGTTGATATGTTTCCTAATACTCATCACGTTGAATGTGTGTGCTTGTTAAAACTGCGTTAAACCCTTATAAAATAAGGGAAAATCAACTATACATAGGGTGCTAAAAAAAGTCAAAAAAATAGTCAAAAATAGCAAAAATTTATAAAAAAACACTTCAAAAATATGGTAGGTTGTTTTAGTAGTATATGTTTCCACATACAAGGTCTAGTGGTATTGGTTGACTAATTCAACTATATAATTTAAACAATAATATTATTTAATAGTTAATGGAGGTGTCGTTATGAAAAAGAGAAAAATAAAGATGGACGACTATGAATTAAAAATAATTATAAACGCCTTAAATGTTATGAGAACGAAATTAATAAATGAAAATAAAAATACTGAAGTTATAGATGAATTACTTTTAAAATATATTGATATATTAGAAAAATAATGTTTTTGAACTGATAATAAGTCAGTTCTTTTTTTATGCCAGAAATGGAGTACATAGCCATCATATTTATTTACGGTGGCTAAATTTATAGAAAGGAGGGAGAATAGATGTCACATTGCAAAGTAATTGCAATCGCTAATCAAAAAGGTGGAGTTGGGAAAACAACTACTGCTTTTAGTTTAGGAGTAGCATTAGCAAAGCAAGGTAAAAAAGTGTTGTTAGTTGACACAGATCCACAAGGCGATTTAACTACTTATGGTGGATGGTATGAACCAGAAAAGTTAAATATTACACTACCAGATTTAATGGAACAATCAATGAATGATGAGCCAATAAAAATAAAAGAGGCTATTTTACATCATAAAGAAAATGTTGATGTAATACCATCTAGTTTGGATTTATCTGCATTAGAAATGTCTTTAGTAAATGCAATGAGCAGAGAATATACTATGAGAAATTGTTTATCAGAAGTAAAAAAAGACTATGATTATATAATTTTAGATTGTATGCCTAGTTTAGGAATGATAACGATAAATGCGTTAGCAAGTGCAGATAGTGTAATAATACCAGTTCAAAGTCAATATTTTGCAGCGAGAGGTATGACACAGTTATTAAAAACTATTTCAAAAGTTAAAAGACAAATTAATCCAGAATTAAAAATTGATGGAGTTTTATTAACTTTGGTTGATAGGAGAACTAATCTATCTAAAGAAATAGAAAACCAATTAAAAGAAAACTATGGGAGTATGTTAAAGTTATATAATACAAAAATACCACTTGCTATAAAGACTGCTGAATCTACTTCACACGGTAAAAGTATTTTTACTTATGATAAAAGCAATAGAGTGGCAGAAGCATATTCTTCATTTGCAAAGGAGGTGTTGGAAGATGGTAAAGAACATATCAAAAATGCCACTGCCAAAGTTAGATGATTTATTTACAACAGAGGAAGATAGAGTTAATGCTAATTTAGAAAAAGTTATTGATATTAAAATTAGTGATATTGATGACTTCCCTAATCATCCATTTAAAGTTATTGAAAACGAAGAAATGTATAATATGCGTGATAGCATTAAAGAAAACGGAGTATTAGTTCCGGCATTAGTTAGACCAAAAGCAAATGGTAGATATGAAATGGTATCAGGACATAGAAGAAAATTTGCAAGTCAATTAGCGAATTATGATACTATTCCTTGTATTGTAAGAAATTTAACAGATGATGAAGCAATTATCATAATGGTAGATAGCAACTTACAAAGAGAAGAAATACTACCAAGTGAAAAAGCATTTGCTTATAAAATGAAATTGGAAGCAATGAAACATCAAGGGAAAACTATTGCATTTGAAACTTCCCACCAAGTTGGGGGGAAGTTAAACGAAAGTGCTTCGATTATTGGTAAAGAAAATGGAGATAGTTTAACTCAAGTTAGAAGATTTATAAGACTAACTGAATTAATACCAGAATTGTTAGAATTAGTTGATAAAAAGGAAATTGCATTAAGTCCGGCAGTAGAGTTATCTTTTTTAACTGATGAACAACAATATGCTGTACTAGATTGTATTGATTATAATGATTCTACACCATCACACGCTCAAACAATTAGAATGAAGAAAATGAGTCAAGAGGGAACACTTACTGTTGAAGTTATTGAAAGTATAATGTCAGAAGAAAAATCTAATCAAATTTCTAAAATAAAATTCAATGAAAATAGAATAAGAAGTGTACTCCCAAAAAATATTGAAGATAAAAAAATTGAAGATTTTGTTGTAAATGCAATTGAGTTTTATAACAAACATTTGCAAAGACAAAAATCTATGGATGCAAGATAATGGGAGTTTGTATTCCACAATTCCCTCCTTACAATCCACCCTAGTATATATTACTAACTGTTATTTACTAACTGAAAGAAAATTGTATAAATGCAAAATTAAAAAGTTTAGATTATAATATCACTAAAGGAGTGATAGATATGGGCAAGAAAATACTTTTTTCAGTCAGTATAA
>CALVXC010000051.1 GCA_944368805.1 uncultured Bacilli bacterium | reverse complement strand
TTACTACATATTTTTAATATTTGGTGGACATTTCATAAAAATCCGAACCAATTTTTAATTTTATTAATATTGATTTTTCCCTTTGTTTATGCGTTCTTTCCACAGCAATTCTTATATTTCTTTCCCGAACCACATGGACATGGTGCATTTCTACCAATTTTTTGAACATGTTTTGGCTTACTATTTTTAACTTTTCCTCCATCGTTAGCTTGACCTTTAGCTACTTGTTTACGTTCAATATTTTGTCTTATTTCTGCTTTTAATAAATAATTAGTAATATCTTTATCAATTACGCTTAACAGTTCATCAAATAATTCAAATCCTTCATTAGTATAAGCACGTAATGGATTTTCTTGACCATATCCTCTTAATTGAATACCTTCACGTAAATGAGACATCGTATTAATTTGTTCCATCCAATGAGTATCAATAACTCTAAGTGAAATAGCTTTTTCAAATTCATTAGCAATTTCCTTAGGAATATCTTTTATTTTATCATTATATTCATCAATTATTAAATTTGAAATGTATTCAACTACTTCATCACTACTTTTATTTTCTAACGCACTAAATTCTAAAGGTTTTTTAAGCAATTCTTTATTAACAAAATTAGTTATTTCGTGTAAATCTTGTTCAGTTAAAACTGGTTCATTAATTAAATGACTTTCAACTAAATCATTAATATAATCTTTAAAAGTTTTCAAAACTGTTTCATGAATTGATTCACTATCTAAAATTTCATTTCTTTTTTCATAAATAATTTCTCTTTGCTTATTAATAACATCATCATATTCTAATAAAGTTTTTCTTATATCAAAATTATTACCCTCAACTCTTTTTTGAGCTGATTCAATCGAATTAGACAACATCTTATTACGAATAGCAACATCATCACTAAACCCAACTTTTTGTAGTAAAGTTTTAGCGCGATCAGTTCCAAAACGAACCATTAAATCATCTTCAAATGAAACACAAAATTGTGAAAAACCAGGATCACCCTGACGACCAGCACGACCTCTTAATTGATTGTCAATACGACGTGATTCATGTCTTTCTGTTCCTATTACACACAAACCACCTAATTCTTTAACACCTTCTCCTAATTTAATATCAGCTCCACGACCAGCCATGTTAGTAGCTATCGTAACTGCTCCTTTTCTTCCTGCGTTCGCAATCATTTCCGTTTCACGAGCATGATTTTTAGCGTTTAAAACTTCATGAGGAATTTTTAATTTTTTCAACATTGAACTAATTAATTCACTTGTTTCAACTGCTACCGTACCAATCAAAACAGGTTGACCTTTAGCATGTCGTTCTTTTACTTCATTAACAATTGCTTTATATTTACCAGCCTTAGTTGCATAAATTAAATCACCAAAATCTTGACGAGCAATCGGTTTATTAGTTGGAATCGTAATTACATACATATTATAAATATCTCTAAATTCTTCTTCTTCCGTTTTAGCCGTACCAGTCATACCAGCAATCTTTTTATACATTCTAAATAGATTTTGAAAAGTAATAGTTGCTAAAGTTTTTGTTTCAGCTTGGATTTCAACACCTTCTTTAGCTTCGATAGCTTGATGTAAACCATCAGAATAAGCACGACCTGGCATTAAACGACCAGTAAATTGATCAACTATTACAATTTTTCCATCATTTACTACATAATCAAAATCTTTTTTCATTCGATAATTTGCTGCTAAAGCCTGATTAATATAATGAACTAAAGTAGTGTTATTTATATCATATAAATTATCAACTTTAAAAGTTTTTTCAGCTTCGCTTATTCCTTTAGCATCCAAAGTAACAGCTCTTGTTTTTTCATCATATAAATAGCCATCATGTTCTTTTAAGCGTTTAACAAAACGATCAGCATCAATATATAAATTAGCTGATTGCATAAACCCACCAGATATAATTAATGGAGTTCTAGCTTCATCAATTAAAACTGAATCAACTTCATCAATAATAACAAAATTAAGAGGGCGTTGAACACGATCATCAGCTTTAACAACCATATTATCGCGCAAATAATCAAACCCAATTTCATTATTAGTTGAATACATAATATCACAGTTATAATTTTCTTTTTTCTCTTTAGGAGTTAATTCACGATAATTAACCCCAACAGTTAATCCTAAAAAGCGATAAATATTTCCCATCCATTCAGCATCACGTCCTGCTAAATATTCGTTAACTGTTATAATATGAACACCTTGTGAAGTTAAAGCATTTAAATAAGCTGGCATTGTTGAAGTTAAAGTTTTTCCTTCACCTGTTTTCATTTCAGCAATATTACCGTAATGAATTGCTAAACCACCCAATATTTGCACATAATAAGGTTTTTCACCAATAACACGGTAAGCAGCTTCTCTAGCCACAGCAAAAGCTTCAACTTTAATATCTTCTAAAGTTTCACCATTAGCTAAACGTTCTTTAAACTCTGAAGTTTTATTTTTTAACTCATCATCGCTTAGTTTAGACATTGGTTCTTCTAATTTCATTATTTCATCAGCAATTTTTTTAAATTTTTCTAATTCTTTATACTCATAATCAAAAATTTTTCTTAGTACTTTCATATCGTCATCCCTTCTTACTATATTTTATCAAAAAACTAAATAAAATAATAGTATTTGTTAAGAAAAAAGACTAAGCAGTCTTATTCCGTTTCAATAATTCCATAATTTCCATCTTTTCTTTTATAAATGATATCAATACTATCACCATTTGAATTTTTAAAAACAAAGAAACTATGATCTAATAAATTCATTTGCAAAATTGCTTCTTCTTCACTCATTGGTTTTGTTTCTATTTTTTTTCTTTTAACTATTTTATCTTCTTCTTCTTTAATATCTGTTTCAAAATCAAAATTAAAATCAGCTATACTATTTTTAATAGCTTTTTTCATTTTAGTCTTATTTTTACGAATTTGACGTTCAATTTTTTCAGAAACTAAATCAATAGCTGCATATAAGTCCTTATGACTTTCTTCACCTCTTAAAATAACTGTCTTGGTTGGAATTGTCGTTTCTACTATTTGTTCAATTCCTCTTACTTTTACTACTACAGTAGCCGTTATTTCGTCTGGATTATCAAAGTATTTATCAAGCTTACCTATTTTAGCTTCAATATAATTTTTTATTGGCTCTGTAACTTCCATCTTTTTACCATGAATATTAAATTTCATTGTATCAATCCTCCCACTTTAATTATATCATACTTTACCCTAAAAAATTATGTTTTTTTATGTAAAAGAAAAAAGCCACTATACTAAAGTAGCTTTGATTTCAACAACGTTTTTTGCTTGAAGACCTTTATCAGTGCGAACTATTTCGAATTCAACGTATTGACCTTCGACTAATGTTTTATAGCCTTCTGATAAAATGGCAGAATAATGAACAAAGATATCTTCATTGTCTTTGTACTCAATAAAGCCGAAGCCTTTCTCGTTGTTAAACCATTTAACTTTACTACGCACTAGCAAAACTCCCTTCTTATAAATTTTTCTTACACTTTAATTGTAACTCGTTTAAGATAAAAAGCCAAGAAAATCTGTTCGACAAATTCCGACAAAATTCGTCAAATCATGTTTTTTATGACGCCACATCTAAAAATTCTTGGCTTTCACAAACGAGGTACATACATTGGTAAGTACAGTTAGAATTTTACTACTTTTTTGAGTTGAATTTTTTGTATTTGTCTAAAAGTTAAAATTTTATGCACAAAGACACAAAAAAACAATCTTTTGTTATTGAAAATTACATTTTAATCTTACTTTTTTTATAAACAGACAATTTCAACAAATTTTGCTAAAAGTGAATGTTATAATTTTTGCAAGAAATAGGAAGGGTAGTGAAAATGCGAAAAGTTATTATTAATAAATGTATGAATTTAATTAAAAATAACAGCCCTGAATTAGATCAAGTAAAATTAGATGAAGTTGAATATGGTTTAATTTCTATTTATATTCTTATTACTAAATTAATAGTTATTTTTATATTAGCTTCTGTAATAGGAATATTTAAAGAAGTATTAATTTTTAGTGTTATATATTCTATAATTAGAACTCCGTCATTTGGTATTCATGCTTCAAAAAGTTGGATTTGTTTAATAGTATCAAGTATTTTGTTTTTAGGAATTCCTTATATATGTTTAACTACAAATATGTCATTAGAATTAAAATTCCTATTAGGAAGTATTGGTACTATTTTCATATTCAAAAACAGTCCAGCTGATACTCATAAAAGACCAATCGTAAATCCAACAAGAAGAAAAGTTTATAAAGGCATTTCTACTTTAATAGCAATTAGTTTTACTCTTATAGCTATTTTTATAAATAATGAATTCGTTAGTAATTGTCTGATCTTAGCTCTAATAACTCAATGCGTAGTTATTTCACCACTAACTTATAAATTATTTAAAATGCCTTATAACAATTATAAAAACTATTGTGTTACTCAATAATGGTTTAAATTTATTTTATATAAATTTAAATAAATAATAAAATGCGAAGGGAGGATATGTATGAAATTTTTCTCAGCAATTTTAAAAGCATTAGGAAGCAAAGCAGCAGGAATGGGGAGTCAAGCATGCGCATGTTTTGTATGGGACGAACCTGAAATGCCAAAAAGTTTAATTAAATAAATTTAACAAAAATGTAGAAATTAATCTACATTTTTATTTTCAATACTTGTCTAAAGATTTCTTCATTAACGTGTGTTTCTTTTGACAAGTTTTTATTATTATCAACTATTTCGGCTACTAATGGTAAACCATAACCATGACCATTATCTTTAGTCGTATAACCTACATCATATAATTTATCTAGCTCAATTTCCCCTTCGTAATTATTAACAACAGATATACATAAAAAATCATCTAATTTATATAAGTCAAGTTGAATTTCTTTTTTATCTAAAGTTTCAACTGCTTCTATTGCATTATCTAAATATACACCAACTATTTTACATATATCTTCCATCAATAATGGGTCCATTTCAATTAAATCAATAGTTTTAACTTCTTTATCAACGTGAAGTCTATTTTTTATATTTTTTTCTTCCATTGTCATTATTTTTGAATCTATTAAAACTTTTAAATCACTATCCGGAATAATCTTAGTTTTATTTAAAATTTTTTCATTATTTTTTATTCTAGTATCTAATATCATATCAATATATTCAATGGCTTCTTTATTTTCTTTATCTATTTTATTTCTTAATCTTTTTAATTGACTTTTATTTTCATGATTATCTATTCTATATCTACTAACTACTGATTGATATTCAGTCAAACTGTTTTTTGATCTGTTATATTTTTCAGAAATTGTTAAATACTCATTTTTAGTATTAGCCATTTTAAAAATTAATATTGCATATATTACAATTAAACTTGTGTTAATTAATATTAACCAGATAATACTAACTTTATAATATATACTCATTTCAATTAAGTTTACACTAATTACTAAAATTATTGAAAATATAATTAATTCATATTTTTTAATTTTTGATGTTATCTTAATTAAAAAATCATATAATCTGTAGCCCAATTTAACTCTAATCAAAATAAATGCTAAAATTGATATTGAAAAATTAGTAAATAACGACCCAAAATAATTATTTACTATTTGTTCAACATCCGGTCCTATAAAAAACAAAACCACTAAAGAAAATATCAATTCTGATATCATTATTATAAATTGTGAAACTAATGGTCCAACTATAGATTTATTAATACTAACTTTAAAAAATAACTTGCAAAATATCATCATTATCAATGTTATAGAAATAATTGATAGTGTTTCCAAAGTGGGGAGATTTATAAAACCACACCTTTTATACAAAGGAATATGGTTAAAACCTAAAAAA
>CALVXC010000050.1 GCA_944368805.1 uncultured Bacilli bacterium | reverse complement strand
GCTATGCTCACCATTGACAATATTATAATTACAAAACTAACTGCACAACTATTGTGCACTTCTTATTTTAAAATACACTAATTCCTTAAATAACAAAAATCGTGTTTTTTTCTTGCCTATCTTCATAAGATATGCTATAATGATAAACCAAGTTATTTATGGAGGTGATAAAGTGAATAAATTAGAAGAATTCAGTAATCATTTAAGTCGATATATTAGTGTTGACGATAACTATATTTATTTATTAATTTTATCAGTACTAACTGTTTTTATTGCAACCTTAATTAAAAGAATTGGTATTAGACTAATTAAACTAATCAAAAACAATTACAAAGAATATTCGTATACACGTAGTTTTAAAATAATCATTAGCTTAATTGAATGGATTACTATTTTCTTTATTTGGGATAATTATATAAAAAGTATTATTACTTTAGTTAGTTTTATATCAGCAGCAATTGCGTTTTCATTAAGAGACATTATTTTAAACTTTTTCTCTGGTATTTATATTAAATTAAAAAAACCTTTTCAGATTGAAGATCGAATTCAAATAGGTGATTTAAAAGGTGATGTAGTTAATGTGACATCTATGAATTTTGAAGTTTTAGAAATCAATGATAAAGAAAAAGGTGGTCAAAGTACAGGAATTATTATAACTTTTCCTAATTCAACCATTTTTTCTAGTCCAATTAAAAATTATAATAAAGCCTTTAAATACATTTGGGACGAAATCACTATTAATGTTCCACTTGATTGTGATTTAAAACAAACGAAAAGTGAAATATATAAAATAGTTAACAATAACCAAATAATTAAAGCCATTCCTTCTAAAATGAAAAATCAAATTAGAGATGCCGGAGGAGAATATCGTATATATTATAATAAATTTGAACCAATCATTTATACTAAAGTCGAAGGAAATCATATTGAATTACAACTTAGATTTTTAATTCATCCTAAAAAAATGCGCTATGTTGAATCACAACTTTGGAATCAAATTTTAATATCACAAGCGCAAAATAAACTAACCCTTTATCAAGAATAGGAGAAATATATGGAAAAAATAATTTTAATTAAATATGGTGAACTAACTACTAAAAAAAATAATCGTAAAACATTTATTAATTTATTAGAAAAAAATGTAAAAAATATTTTAAAAAATTATGATATAAAAATTACTACTACTTTAGTTAGAATGTTTATTGAAGTTGATAAAAAGTATATTGATGAAGTTGTTATAAAATTACAAAAAGTTTTTGGAATTCATAGTATAGTAGTAGCTTTTAAAACAAATAATAATATTGACGATATTAAACAAGCTATTGTTGAAATTTTAAAAAATAAAAATTTTAAAACATTTAAAATTGAAACCAAACGTGCGAATAAAAACTTTGAAATACCTTCAATGGAATTTAGTAGACAAATAGGTGCGTTTGTTTTACAAAAATTTGCTTGTAAAGTTGATGTACATAGTCCCGACCTTCTTTTAAAAATCGAAATCAGAGAAAATACTTATATCTCAACTAACGAAATAAAAGCTTTAGGCGGTTATCCTGTTGGTATTCAAGGTAAAGGACTACTTATGTTAAGTGGTGGAATAGATAGTCCTGTTGCTGGTTATTTAGCCTTAAAAAGAGGTGTTGATTTAGAATGTCTTTACTTTGAATCACCACCACATACTAGTAGTAATGCTAAAAACAAAGTAATTACTTTAGCTAAAAAATTAAATAATTATTCTGGTAATATTAAATTACATATTTTACCATTTACTAAACTACAAGAAGAAATATATAAAAATGTACCAGATAATTATATGATAACCATTTTAAGAAGAATGATGTATCGTATCGCTCATAAATTAGTTTTAAAAAATAATTTAAAAGTTATCATCAATGGTGAAAGTATTGGTCAAGTTGCTAGTCAAACTTTAACTAGTATGCAAGTTATTAACGCAGTTACCAATTTGCCAATTATTAGACCAGTAGCTACTTTAGATAAATTAGAAATTATTGATATAGCTAAAAAAATTGATACATATAATACCAGTATTTTGCCATATGAAGATTGTTGTACAATTTTTTTACCAAAACATCCCGTTATTAATCCATCTTTAGATAAATGCTTATTATATGAACAAAAATTAAACTATGAAAAATTAATTGACGAATGCATTAATAACATTGAAACAGTTACTTTAAATGATGATAAAAATTTCCAAGATTTGTTATAAAACACCCCAGAAATTACCACCATATATAGCGTATTAAATCTTCAAATGTACACATCATATTAGTGTACAGGAGGTGAAAAGAAATGAATAACAAAGCTACTAGTAAATTAGTTGTACCTGGTGCAAAACAAGCTATCGAAAAAATGAAATATGAAATAGCTAATGAATTAGGTGTTACTATGGGTCCAGATGCTACTTCAAGAGCTAACGGATCTGTTGGTGGAGAAATCACTAAAAGATTAGTACAAATGGGTGAACAACAATTAGGAAGCACTGCTGGATACCAATCTAAATAATTAAAAAAATAAGAAAACGACTACTTTGTTAGTCTTTTTTTAGTAATTAGGAAATTTTTATAAAGTATTTAACTTTAAAATTTACACATCATAATAATGTAAGGTGGTGAAGTATGAAACAAAATAAATTAGTCGCACCTGGATCAAAAGAAGCTGTAGAACGTTTAAAATACGAAATAGCTAATGAATTAGGTATTACTTTAGGTGCAGATACAACAGCTCGTAAAAATGGAACTGTTGGTGGACAAATGACTAAAAGATTAGTCGAATTAGGTGAAAAAACAGTAGCTAATGAAGTTTTTCCTAATCAAAAATAAAGACTGCTTGACAGTCTTTTGTAAAGCTTACAAAACTTTGTCAATAAGTCCATATTCTAAAGCCTCTTCGGCTGATAAAAAATAATCTCTTTCAGTGTCGTTTTCAATAACTTTTAAATCTTTTCCAGTATTTTTTGCTAAAATTTTATTTAATTTATCTTTTAACTTAAGAATTCTTTCAGCAGCAATTTTAATTTCTGTAGCTTGACCTTTCGCTCCCCCTAAAGGTTGATGAATCATTACCTCACTATTAGGCAAACAATATCTTTTGCCTTTTTGTCCACTTGAAAGTAAAAAGGCAGCCATGCTGGCAGATAATCCAATACAAATAGTTGAAACATCACTTTTGATAAAATTCATTGTATCATAAATAGCCATTCCAGCTGTAACACTACCACCGGGTGAGTTAATATATAAACTAATGTCATCATGATTTAAAGAATCTAAATAAAGTAATTGACCAACAACAATATTAGAATTAACATCATCAATCTCACCAGTCAAAATAATAATTCGATCTTTCAAAAGGCGTGAATATATATCATAAGCACGTTCTCCGTTACTACTTTTTTCAATAACAGTTGGAATTAAATTCATAAATTTCTCCTCTCATAATTATCATAAGTTAAAAAATATAAAATATTCACCAAAACATATGACAAAATATGTTTTTTTTGGTAAAATGTTTTTATAAAAGAAAAGAGGGTAAAAAATGGATAGAATGGTAAAAGTTAGTTTTAGAGGTAAAGAAACAAAAGAATTTTTAGAAGAAACGACTTTGTTAGAAGTTAGTCATAATTATGAAAAACATTATAATTATCCAATTTTAGTGGCCAAAGTAGATAACGATATAGCTGAGTTAAGTGATAAAATTTTTAAAAAATGTACTGTTGATTTTTACGATCGTAGTAGTACAGTAGGTAATACTATATATGGACGTAGTTTACAATTTATTTTAATTGTTGCTGCTAAAAAAGTTTTAGGTAATGAAGCGGAAATTGTAATCGAACATTCTATGGACAAAGGTTTTTACTGTGAAATTCATAATGTAGATATTGATAAACCAATTTTGAAAAAAATTGAGACTAAAATGCATGAAATAGTTAAACAAGATTTAGTTTTTAATAAAGTTAGTGTTTCTAGGTTTGATGCTATTAATTATTTTAAAAAGCGTAATCAAATAGATAAAGTAAAAGTTTTAAAATATATAAGTAATAGTTATGTCAATTTATATCGTTTAGAAGATATTTATGATTATTTTTATGGTGAAATAGCTTATTCAACTGGACCAATTGATGATTTTAAATTAACTTATATTAAAGGAAATGGTTTTGTAGTTAGTTATCCTAGTGTTTATAATCCTGAATGCACTTTAGATTATGTTCATCGCGCTAAATTATTTGATAAATTTTTAGATTATACAAGATGGGGACAAATGCTTGGAATTAATAATGCAGCCGATTTAAATGATGTCATTACAACTGGTAAATCAGGTGAATTAATTCGTATTTCTGAATGTTATGCCAATTCGCAATTATTAGAAGTATCTAATGAAATTGTTGAAAATAAAAATACCATTAAAGTTGTTTTAATAGCTGGTCCAACTTCAAGTGGAAAAACAACCACTTCTAGAAAATTAGAAACATTTTTACAAGCTAAAGGTGTTAAAACGCATCAAATTTCAATTGATGATTATTTTCTAGATCGTGATAAAACGCCTAAAAATAAAGATGGTAATTATGATTTTGAATCACTAAAAGCTATTGATGTAAATCTTTTTAATAAAGATTTAACGAAATTATTAAATGGTGAAAAAGTTTTAATGCCACAGTTTAATTTTGTTTCTGGAAAAAGAGAATATAAAAAGAAATGGTTACAAATTAAAAGTGATGATATTATCATTATTGAAGGTTTACATGCTTTAAATGACGATTTAACTATGGTTATTGAGCGCAATCAAAAATATAAAATTTATGTTTCACCGCTAACACAACTAAATGTTGATAATCATAATCGTGTTCATACTAGTGATACTAGAAGATTAAGGCGAATTGTTAGAGATAATAAATATCGTGGTTATAATGCCTCAGATACATTACATATGTGGAAAGAAATTAGAGAAAGTGAAGAAAAAAATATTTTTCCTTTCCAAGATGATGCTGATGTTGTAATAAATACTGCTTTGATTTATGAATTAGGTGTTTTAAAAACGTTCGCAGAACCTTTATTGTTTTCGGTTGATGAAAACGATGAAGTGTATCCTGAAGCAATTAGATTAATTAATTTATTAAGGAACTTTTTACCAATCCCAACTGATGATATTCCACAAGATTCTGTTTTAAGAGAATTTATTGGTAATAGTTGCTTTAAATAAAAAAGAAAGGAAGATTTTATGATAAAAGTAGCAATTAATGGTTTTGGAAGAATAGGAAGATTAGTATTTAGAATTATGGAAGAAGATCCCGATTTTGAAATAGTTGCGATTAATGATTTAACTGATGCTGAGCAACTAGCTTATCTATTAAAATATGATACTAATCATCGTAATTATCGTTTGGATGAAATTAGTTTTGATGAAAATAGTATTGTTGTTGGCAATCGAAAAATAAGAGTATTTAGTGAAACTGATCCAGCTAATTTACCTTGGAAAGAATTAGAAATCGATGAAGTTTTTGAATGCACTGGTCGTTTTAATGATTTAGAAAAAGCTAGTAATCATATTAAAGCTGGCGCTAAAAAAGTTATTTTATCGGCTCCTGGTAAGGGAGAGATGAAAACAGTTGTTTATAATGTTAATCATGATATTTTATCAGGAACAGAACAAGTCATCAGTGCAGCTAGTTGTACGACAAATTGTCTAGCTCCATTAGCTAAAATATTAGATGATAATTTTGGAATTGTTAAAGGATATATGACAACTGTTCATGCTTATACGAACGATCAAACTATTTTAGATGTTGCTCATAAAAAAGGTATTAAAGCTAGAAGAGGAAGAGCTGGTGCAATGAATATTATTCCTTCATCTACTGGTGCCGCTAGAGCTGTTGGGTTAGTTTTACCTAATTTAAAAGGTAGATTAGACGGTAGTGCTTTAAGGGTCCCTACTTCAACTGGTTCTGTAGTTGATTTAACAGTTGAATTAAAAGAAAAAGTTACTGTTGATCAAATTAATCAAACAATTGCTCAAAATACTAACGAAACGATTGGCTTTACAACTGATCCAATTGTTTCAAGTGATATTATTGGTTCATCATATGGTGCTTTAGTTGATGGCTTATTAACTAATGTTTTAGAAGTTGAAGATAAACAATTAGTTAAAGTAGTTGCTTGGTACGATAATGAAATGGGCTATAGTTATCAAATGGTTAGAACTGCTAAATATTTGTATGAATTAAATAATAACTAAAAAAATTAAAATAAATAATAAAAAACTTAAATAAGAATTTTCCTTATTTAAGTTTTTTAATCGGTTTTTAAATCATTTATTTCACTTAAAGATAAT
>CALVXC010000049.1 GCA_944368805.1 uncultured Bacilli bacterium | reverse complement strand
GAGAAATTATTATTAATTGTTATAATAAAGAAGATATAATTATAAAAATAGATAAAACAGATAATATAATAGGTTATATTAATAATAATGTTCAAGAAATAGGAGATAAATTCTTACAAAATAATAGAAAATTAACAACATTGGAATTACCAAATGTAAAGGAAATAGGAAATAACTTCTTATATTGGAATAAAAAATTAACAACAATAAATTTACCAAATGTACAGCAAACAGGAGATTGGTTCATACTTAATAATAATGAAATAACAACAATAGATTTACCAAATGTTCAAAAGATAGGAGATAATTTTTTACAAAATAATAGAAAATTAACAACATTAGAATTACCAAATGTACTGCAAATAGGAGATTGTTTCTTATATTGGGAAAACGCTTTAACAACAGATTTACCAAGTATACAAGAAATAGAAGATAGACTTGAATATTTACCTGATATAAATAAGTCAAAAAGTCAAATATCAAAATTAGTTATTAACGAAACATTATTTTCAAAAATAAAAAACAATACATTATTAGTAAAGAGAAATATATATCAAAGTTTTAGAAAAAAATTAGATAAAATAAAAAAATTAGTAAGATAAGAATAATAAAGTAAAATTTGAATTATAAAAATTAATAATAAAAAAAATAAAAAAGACTAACTTGACAACTTCACTTGACAATTAGCCTTTTTTTGGTTAAAATAAGGGCATATTTAGGGGGTAATATTTATGAAAAATAGATATTCGTTAATAATTATTGATGAAAATAATAAACAATATAAAATTCGCTTTAAGTATGTAAATCCTGAACTAAAAGTAACTGAATTAACTAATAAATTACCACTTAAAACAATTGTCGATATTACAACTATGTTTAATAGTGAGGAAGAATTTATAAAATATTTAGTTGATAAAAAAATTTTAACATCTGCTTCTTTAAAGAAAATTGTTATTGGTTATCATCACGATCATAAACAAAAATTTTTAAATCTTGCTTATAGTGATGCTATTTTATTAAAAGGTGTTAAATTAGGTGAAAAAGAAGCTAAAATCCAAAATATTGAACCTATTAATAAATTGTTTAAAGAAATTCGTCTTTTATCAAGAAATAAAGCACCATTTAAAAAAGAATTATTAGAAAATATTACTAGTACAAAATTACACGAATTATTTAAAAAATATTTCAATGGAGAAGATACCGTTGATAAAATAAAAGAAAACCTAAAAAATTATCGTTGTTTTTATGATTTAGTATTATTTTGTTTAGATTTTCGAAAAAAATATCAAATAGGTTTAGAGTCAAAAACTTCTTTAGCGCATCAAGACGAAAATTATATTCATAATTTTTATCTTGGTAATCTAGATAAAATTTTAGAAAACAATCCTAATTTAAAAGTTGCATCTTCAATACAATATCAAAATAAAAAAACTAAATTTAATCATTTGATTGACAAGGATGAACAACCAGTATTGTTTGATAGTAATGGTGAAAGTAAAGATTTTTATAGTTCTAAATTTATTGATCAAATTCAAACAGAATATGAAAATGAATTATTTAAATATTATGGATGTAGTGAAAGTGAAAAAAGAAAAAAGATACTTAAAAAAACATCATAGCTTTTTCACTTTTTTTTTGTTAAAATATAATTGGTGATAAGATGGAGCATTTAATTATTCATTTTATAAAACATTTAAATGTTGAAAAAAATTATTCAATTCATACTTCAAAAAACTATGAACATGATCTAAATATTTTTAAAGATTTTATGAAAAATAAAAATATAAATAAAATTGATTATTCAGATATAAGAAATTATTTAAGTCATTTATATGAATTAAATTATTCTAAAACATCAATTGCTAGAAATATAAGTACTTTAAGAAGCTTTTTTAAATTTCTTTATAGTGAAAAAATAATTAATGATAACCCAATGATTTTAATTTCTAACCCTAAATTAGATAAAACTTTACCTAAATTTCTTAATTATAAAGAGATTGATGCGATATTAAAAATCCCTAATACTCTTTTACCAACTGGTAAAAGAGATGCTTTGATTTTAGAAATGTTATACTCTACTGGTTTAAGAGTAAGTGAATTAGTTAATATTAAATTAAGTGATATTAATTTTCATGAACAAAAAATTAAGATTTTAGGTAAAGGCAATAAAGAAAGATATGTTTTATTTGGAACTATTTGTTTAGAAAAAATAAATGATTATTTAAAAAATGGACGACCTTATTTAGGTAAAAATATAACTAATGATTATTTATTTTTAAATAAAAGAGGTAAACCTATAACTGACCGTAGTATTAGAAATATTATTAATGATGTAGCAAAGTTAGCTTCTTTAAAAATGCATATAAGTCCCCATGTTATTCGTCATACTTTTGCAACACATATGTTAAATGAAGGTGCTGATTTAAAAAGTGTTCAAGAACTTTTAGGTCACGAAAATTTATCGACTACGCAAATATATACCCATGTTTCTAATGAACATTTAAGAAATACTTATTTAAATTGTCATCCAAGAGCTAAAAAGTAAATATTGTAATGTGTATAAAAACAAAAAACTTTTATTGAAATGATATTGGTATTTGGTTATACATTATATTACAAAAAATATTTCATAAAAAATTTAAAATCTTGTTTAGAAGCAAGGTTTTTGTTATAATATATAATGAGTTGTAATATAAAGAATAGAGGGATAAAATGAATAAATATGTTTATAGCTTTAATGAAGGTAGTAAAGATATGCGTGATATTTTAGGTGGTAAAGGAGCTAATTTAGCTGAAATGACACAGATTGGTTTACCAGTACCTAAAGGTTTTATTGTTACAACTGATGCTTGTAATAAGTATTATACTGATGGGAACGTTATTAGTGATGATATTCAAAACCAAATTTTCACTAAACTTCATGAATTAGAAAATGCTACTGGTAAAACTTTTGGTAGTTTAGAAAACCCATTATTATTATCTGTACGTAGCGGTGCTAAAGCAAGTATGCCAGGGATGATGGATACAATTTTAAATTTGGGCTTAAATGATGAAATCGTGCAAAATCTAGAACAAACTAACGCCCGATTTATCAATGATTGTTATAGAAGATTTATTGCTATGTATGCTGATGTTGTTAATGGATATGATAAAAGTTTATTTGAAGAAATTATTACTAAATTAAAACAAGAAAAAAATATCCAAGCAGACAATGATTTAACCAAAGAAGATATGAAACAAATAGTTAGTGAGTTTAAAAATTTATATCATCGTTTAAGTGGTACTGATTTTCCTCAAGATCCAAAAGTTCAATTATTAGAATCAGTTACTGCTGTTTTCCGTTCATGGAACAATGAACGAGCAATTGTATATCGTAAATTAAATAACATACCTGATAGTTGGGGAACAGCTGTTAATGTTCAACAAATGGTTTATGGAAATATTAATGACCAATCAGGAAC
Source organism: uncultured Bacilli bacterium (assembly GCA_944368805.1). Lineage (GTDB taxonomy): Bacteria > Bacillota_I > Bacilli_A > RF39 > UBA660 > CALVXC01. Next base: position 3,093 of record CALVXC010000049.1, on the reverse strand, counting down.
AGGGGTAGCATTTACCCGTAATCCAGCTACCGGTGAAAACACTTTATATGGTGAATATTTAATAAATGCTCAAGGTGAAGATATTGTAGCTGGAGTTAGAACACCTAATCCAATTTCAACATTAAAAGAAATTATGCCTAATATATATGACCAATTTTATAAATATGCGAAACAATTAGAAGAACATTATTTAGATATGCAAGATATGGAATTTACAATCGAAGATGGTAAACTATACATTTTACAAACACGTAATGGTAAAAGAACAACTCAAGCAGCTTTAAAAATAGTTTTAGATTTAGTTAGCGAAAATAAAATAAGTAAAAAAGAAGCAATTTTACGAATCGAACCAAATTCTTTAGAACAATTATTACATCCTACTTTCGATCCTAAAGAATTAGAAGAAGCTAAAATAATAGCTAAAGGTATAGCTGCTTCACCAGGAGCTGCTACCGGTAAAATTTATTTTGATACCGAGGAAATTTTAAAACGAAAAGATGAAAAAACTATTTTAGTTAGAATTGAAACTTCACCAGACGATATTAAGGGAATGCATCAAGCTAGTGGTGTTTTAACCGTTCGTGGAGGAATGACTTCCCATGCAGCTGTAGTAGCTAGAGGAATGGGTAAATGTTGTGTTAGTGGTTGTGAAACATTAATTGTTGATGAAAAAAACAAAACAATTACAACAAGTAATGGCGATTTATTTAAAGAAGGCGATTATTTATCATTAAATGGAAATTTAGGAGAAGTTTATAAAGGTGAGGTAAAAACAATCGATCCTAATATAACTGGCGATTTTGAAAATTTCATGAATTTAGTTAGTAGTGTTGATACATTACAAGTTAGAGCTAATGCCGATACTAAAAAAGATGCTGAAACAGCTTTACGTTTTGGAGCAAAAGGAATTGGATTAGTTAGAACAGAACACATGTTTTTTAATGAAGATCGTATTTTAACTGTTCAGGAAATGATATTAGCAGATACTTTAGAAGAAAGACAAGCAGCTTTAGATAAACTACAAAAAATGCAAGCATCAGATTTTGAAGAGATTTTTAAAGTTATGGGAAGCTATCCAGTTACCATTCGTTATTTAGATCCGCCTTTACACGAATTTTTACCTAAAACAGAAGCAGAAATCAAAACTTTAGCTAAATTACTTAAAAAAAATGTTACTGATTTAAAAAATAAAATAGTTAGTTTAAAAGAGTTTAATCCAATGATGGGACATCGTGGTTGTAGATTGGCCATTACTTATCCAGAGATAGCCATTATGCAAACCAAAGCTATTATTGATGCAATTGTTAATTTAGATAAATTAGGTATAACTGTAAAACCAGAGATTATGATTCCTTTAGTAGGAGATGTTAATGAATTAAATTATTTAAAAGAGATCATTGAACAAGAATTGAAAAGTGCGATGGAAACAAAAGGAATTGATATTGCTTATCAAATAGGTACTATGATTGAAGTACCTAGAGCATGTATCACAGCAGGTGAAATTGCTAAAGAAGCAGAATTTTTTAGCTTTGGAACTAATGACTTAACGCAAATGGTATATGGTTTTTCTAGAGATGATGCAGAAAAGTTTTTAAGTGATTATTATTCTAAAAAAATATTTAATCAAGATCCATTTGTTACTATTGATCAAAATGGTGTTGGTAAATTAATGATAACGGCAATTAAATTAGCGCGTAATATTAGACCAAATATCAAATTAGGAATATGTGGTGAACATGGTGGAGAAGCTAGTAGTGTTGAGTTTTTTACTAATATCGGACTAGATTATGTTTCTTGTTCACCATACAGGATTCCGATTGCTAAATTAGCATCAGCACAAGCTGCAATCAGAAACATGGAGAACTAATAGTCAGTGATAGCGAACTGTTTATAACCTAAATAAATTACATCAATACTAAAAAAGATGATATTAGTAATAAATTGCAAATTGATATTAATGAATATCTTGAAGAAGAAAAAAAATTTTGACTATTGGTTATATGATACTAATTGTAAAATTAAAGTTACATATGTTTGTTTTCTTAAAATATATCATATCTAATAGGAAGACTCTAGGTGAATATAATTCTTATTTAGGAAAATAGATTGTTTAAGCTTCATACGAAAAAAATATAACTGAATTAGGTGGTTTTTCTTATATTGAAACAAAAGAAATGTATATAAGAAAATAATTGATATATATAGCGTTCCATTAAATATTCCTACTGATTTACAAAATAAAATTAAAAGTTTATTTAAAAATATGTAGGCTCTCCAGTTTATTTTTTTCGGATATAGATAAGTTAAAAGAAAAAAATGTTAGAAGAAAAAAATAAATTGTAAGTAAGTCATTTTAAAAATATTATTTTATTTGTTTAACTTTATTCATTTCAAATAAGATAACAACACAATCAAAACTTATAAATAAATGTAATTTTGATATAAACATTAATAATTATAAGTGGTTAGGAGGTCTAAATTATGAGTGAAAAAGAATTAGATTCAAGTGTAAATGAATATGAAGAAGAATATAAATCTAGTAACTATGTAAAACAATTACAATGGGATATGGCTATTGGACTTCAAAAAGTAGATAATTTAAAACCTTCTAAACATTTGGAAAAGTTATTAAAAAAAAATGTAGAAGGTAATTTAACTATAGAAGAAGTAGAAAAAGAATTAAGAGAATATTATGTTGAAAAAGAAAATAAAAATGAAATAAATCATAGTGAATTAGAATGTGATTTTGTATCTGCTAGAATAGTTGAATTATTGAGTGTTGATAAGTTTGAATTATCTGTTAATTATTTAAAATATGTTCATAAATTTCTATTTCAAGATGTTTATGAATTTGCTGGTGAATTTAGAAAAATAGATTTTTCTAAACATGAAAAAATACTAAATAATGATTCAGTTGCTTATGGTGATCATACAACTTTAACTGAATCACTAGAATATGATATTTCATTGGAAAAAGAAAAGAATTATAAAGAAATGAATATAGTTGAAGTTATCAACAATATAACTAAATTTTCATCTAATATATGGCAAGTTCATCCTTTTAGAGAAGGTAATACTAGAACTACAGCTTTA
>CALVXC010000048.1 GCA_944368805.1 uncultured Bacilli bacterium | reverse complement strand
TTATTATATTTTTTTTGTGATAAAAAAAAGAGACTGATACAAAATCAATCACTTAATTTTGAGACAGCCCCTTTTTATTTAATAATTTACTCTCTAACTTCTCTTTTAATTAGTTTAGCGTGCATGACAACTCGATACCCATAATCGTTTTGACAAGTTGATAAAGTTAATATTTTATCTTTAGAATTTACTTCGGCTGTAAAAGATACTTTACTACGTTTTTTTAAAGTTTGTAAAAAATTATTATATTCAATATCAGAATTAAAATTAGTTGTTAAATAATAGCTTTCGGCTTCAATTGAATAAACACTAAAAACTTGCCACAATGTATTTTCACTTGGAGTTGATAATTTTACAATATAATTATCTTTATTATCATACCAATCACTTTTTAAAATGTTTTTAAGACTACCAAACATTGTTGTATCTAATCTTCCGTGACCATAAAGAATTGTATGTTTACCAAAATTTACCATATCATTGCGATAATCAGCAAAAATCCAACCAGCACTGTTATATGATTTATCATAAGCATGGGTTAAGTAATATTCATTATCAGTTGTTTGAACGAAAGGATAGTTAATATTAGTACCATTTACTTTAATCCAACCGACCGTATCTTTATTTTTAGCTAGTAATTCTTTAAAATCAACACTCAAGATATCCATTTTAATATAATCCCAATAGTCATTAGTTTTATCAGCTGGTGGATTTACATTTTCACCATTTATAGCTTGTCTTTCTTCAATATCGATATCTTTGAATTCATCATTAATTTCATTAATTTTTTTACCGTCACTAAACCAACCAAATATTTTAAATAAAGCAAAAATTAAGATTGAAGTAAAAATTACTAACAAAACAAAATAAACTTTCTTTTTTATTTTTCTTTTTTTCATCTAACCACCTACGATATTAATTATAACATTAAATTAAACGATTGACAATTATTTAATTAAAGCTTATAATTAGTGTGTATAATAAACACAAAATGGAGGATATTTATGAGTTATGAAAACAATCTAATCGAAACGTTAGTTAGTGTTTTTACAGTAGAAAATGGTAATTTAAAAGTATTGCTTTTAAGAAAAAAAACAGAACCGTATAAAGGATATTGGATTATTCCTGGAAATGTTTTATATAATAATGAAACATTAAAACAAAATGTTTTAACAGTATTAGATGAAAAATTAGGTTTACCAAATATTTTAATTGAACAATGTTACACTTTTAGCAATCTTGACCGTTATCCTAAAAAAAGAGTTTTAGCTGTTTCTTATTTTGGTCTAATTGATAGTCAAAGTGTTAAATTAAAAAAACAAGAACGGAATAATTATGAATGTCGTTGGTTTGATATTTATGAGTTACCTAAATTAGGTTATGATCATGAGAAAATAATTACTAAAACAATTAAAAAAGTTAAAATGTTTTTGCTAGATAATAGGGTTTTATCATATTTATTTCCAAGTGATTTTACTTTACCAGAATTACAACGTTTATACGAACAGATTACGAATAAAAAATTAGATAGACGTAATTTTAGAAAACATATGTTTAATTTAAATGTTTTAGAAGAAACAGGATATAAAAATGAAACAGGTAACGGAAGACCAGCTAAATTATATCGCTTTAAAAATGAAATAAATCAAGACAGTAAAGTAGAAGAATAATTTAATATATTATTTTAAAATAAAAAAATTAACAATTAAAAAGATTAGTTAAACAAAACAAATAACTAAAATGTTGATTAATTAATGTAAAATATTGCTAAAAATGTATAAAAAAATATTGACAAACATATAATAAAAGTGTTATATTAGTTACATATTTGATTAAGGTTTACTTCGGTAAATCTTTAATTAGGTAAAAAAAGAAACACCTGGATGTGTGTAATGAAAGGAGGGCCTATGCCAACTATCAATCAATTAGTAAGACAAAGAAGACAAAAGAAGACAAAGAAGAGTAAATCACCAGTATTAAATATTGGTTACAATTCAAAAGACAAAAAACAAACTAATGCATCTTCTCCTCAAAAACGTGGAGTATGTACTCGTGTTGGAACTAAGACACCAAAGAAACCAAATTCAGCACTTCGTAAATATGCACGTGTTAGATTATCTAATGGACGTGAAGTTGATGCTTATATTCCTGGTGAAGGACACAATTTACAAGAACATAGTGTTGTCTTAATTCGTGGTGGACGTGTTAAAGACTTAATCGGTGTTCGTTATCACATTATTCGTGGTACACTTGATACTGCCGGTGTTGAAAAACGTTTACAAGGACGTTCTAAATATGGTACTAAAAAACCTAAAAACTAAAAGGAGGGATAAAAATGCGTAAAAGAAGAGCAGAAAAAAGAGATGTTTTAAAAGATCCTATCTATGAATCAAAGTTAGTTACTAAGTTAATTAACCAAATTATGTTAGATGGAAAAAAAGGAACAGCTCAAACAATTTTATATAATGCTTTTGAATTAGTAAAAGAAAAAACTAATACTGATCCAATGGAAGTTTTTAATAAAGCTTTAGAAAATATTAAACCAGCTTTAGAAGTTAAATCAAGACGTGTTGGTGGCGCTAATTATCAAGTTCCAATGGAAGTTAGAGCTGATCGTAGTCAGGCTTTAGGACTTCGTTGGTTAGTTCAATATGCTAGATTACGTGGAGGGCACTCTATGGCTGAAAATTTAGCAAATGAAATTATTGATGCTGCTAATGGAACTGGTGGCGCAGTTAAAAAACGTGAAGATACTCATAGAATGGCAGAAGCAAACAAAGCATTTGCTCATTATAGATGGTAATTATTAAAAGTTAAAATTAGAGTTTTTACTTAAAATGAATTTTAGAAAGGGTGAATTATTTTGGATGATGATAGAATTGAATTAACAAAAGAAAATTTACCTAAAAAAAACTATGGGAAATTTATTTTAAAAAGTTCTCTTGCAATAGAATGTTTAGAAGATTTAGCTGGAGTTGACCCAGATAAAGAAGAAATAGTAGATACTATGTACGATAATTTGGGAAAATATCGTAAATTAAAACAAGAACTAGCTAAGGAAGAAGAAAAACTCGTAAATGAAATATTAGATGTTATATCTATGTTAGGAAAAGAAAATTTTGCTTTTTATGATGATGGATATATAGAATATATTGGAAAATAAAAGGGGTGAATTATTTTGGATGATGATAGAATTGAATTAACAAAAGAAAATTTACCTAAAAAAAACTATGGGAAATTTATTTTAAAAGGTCCGCTTGCTGTAGAATGTTTTGTTGATTTGGTCGGAGTTGACCAAGATAAGGAAGAAACAATAAATACTATGTATGATAATTTGGGAAAGTATCGTAAATTAAAACAAGAACTAGCTAAAAAAGAAGAAAAACTCGTAAATGAAATAATGGATGTTATATTCATGCTTGGTAAAGAAAATTTTATTTTTTATAATGATGGAGATATAGAGCACGATTGTTATTCAACAAGAAAGGATGATTAAAGTGTCAGGTGGTAAAGGAAGAGATTGGGGATATGGAAGTTATGATGTCGATGCTGATGATAATTATGATGAATCAAAATTAGGCTATACTAGTTATGAAAAAGCTGGCTCTGTTAATAGATATCAAAATAACGGCGATGGTGGACATTCACACGCTCATTGGAATAATAAAGACGATTATAATAAAGGCAACAATTCCAATCAGGAAAGAATTGAAAGTGGTAAAACCAAAAACCCTTCAATTGGAGAAATTCAAGATAAGGATGAATGCTATTTAACTACAGCTTGCATGAAACATTATTTAAATGAATTTGATGATAATTGCTATGAATTGAGAGTTTTAAGATGGTTTAGAGATAATTTTGTTAATTTTGAAGATGTTGAACATTATTATAAAACCGCTCCTTATATTGTTGAAGGAATTAATAATGAAAAGCATTCTGATATTATGTATGACTATATTTATGATAATATAGTAGATTATTGTGTTGAAAAAATAGAAAATCTTGAGTTTGAAGAAGCATACAAAAGATATAAAAGTAGTATGATTAACTTTGAACATTTATATGATGAAAAGCCTTTAGGCAAAAAACTTATAAAAACTTTTAATAAATAATTACTTATAAAGAAATGAAAGGAAATGAATTATGGCTCGTGAATATAGTTTAGAAAAAACTCGTAATTTAGGTATTATGGCTCATATCGATGCGGGTAAAACAACTTGTACAGAAAGAATTTTGTTTCATACAGGAAAAATTCATAAAATAGGGGAAACACATGATGGTGAGTCACAAATGGACTGGATGGAACAAGAGCAAGAACGTGGAATTACTATTACTTCAGCTGCTACAACAGCTTTTTGGAAAGATCATCGCTTAAATATAATCGATACTCCAGGACATGTTGATTTTACCGTAGAAGTATCACGTAGTTTAAGAGTATTAGATGGAGCAGTAGCCCTAATCGATGCTCAAGCTGGTGTTGAACCACAAACCGAAACTGTTTGGCGTCAAGCTACGGAATTTAAAGTTCCAAGAATGATTTTTGCTAATAAAATGGATAAATTAGGAGCTGATTTTGAATATAGTTTAAAGACAATTGATGAGCGTTTAGGAGTTAATGCCAAAGCAATTCAATGGCCAATTGGAGCTGAAAATGAATTTGATGGTATTATCGATTTGTTAACAAGAACTGCTTATCATTATGATGGTAAACCAGAAGAAAATCCTACAATCATTGATATTCCTGCTGAATTAGTAGATACAGTTGAAGAAAAACGTAATGAATTAATTGAAGCTGTTGCTGAATTTGATGATGAACTTATGGAAAAATATTTAGAAGGTGAAGAAGTATCGATTGATTTAATTAAAAAAGCAATTCGTAAAGGTACTTTGGCTGTTGAGTTTTTCCCAGTTTTATGTGGAACGGCTTTAGGTAATAAAGGTGTAAAATTATTACTTGATGCTGTATTAGATTATTTACCATCACCAATTGATATCGAAGCAATTACTGCTACTGATAAAAATGGTAAAGAAGTGTTAAGACATCCTTCTGATTCTGAACCATTTGCCGCTTTAGCTTTTAAAGTTGCAACTGATCCATTTGTTGGAAGATTAACTTTCTTTAGGGTTTATTCAGGACATTTAACTAGTGGTTCATATGTAATTAACGCCACTAAAGATGTAAAAGAAAGAATTGGTCGTTTACTTCAAATGCATGCAAATAATCGTACAGAAATAAGTGAAGTTTATGCTGGTGATATAGCAGCAGCTGTTGGTCTTAAAAATACAACAACCGGTGATTCATTATGTGACGAAAAACATCCAGTTATTTTAGAATCAATGGAATTTCCAGAACCAGTTATTGAACTTGCGATTGAACCAAAATCAAAAGCTGATCAAGATAAAATGGGAATTGCCTTACAAAAATTATCAGAAGAAGATCCAACTTTTAGAGCAACAACTAATCATGAAACTGGTCAAACAGTTATTGCTGGTATGGGAGAGTTACATTTAGATATCATTGTTGACCGTATGAGAAGAGAATTTAATGTGGAAGCTAATATTGGTAAACCACAAGTTTCTTATCGTGAAACACTAACACAAACTGGTGAATGTGAAGGTAAATATATAAAACAATCTGGTGGTCGTGGTCAATATGGTCACGTATGGATTAAATTTGAACCAAATCCTGATAAAGGATATGAATTTGTTGATCAAATCGTTGGTGGAGTAGTTCCTCGTGAATATATTCCAGTAACCGATAAAGGGTTACAAGAAGCAATGAAAACAGGTGTTTTAGCAGGATATCCAATGATTGATGTTAAAGCAACTTTATATGATGGTTCATATCATGATGTTGATTCATCAGAAATGGCTTTTAAAATAGCTGCTAGTATGGCTTTAAAAGAAGCTAAAAACAAATGTAAACCAATTTTATTAGAACCAATTATGAAAGTACAAGTAATTGTACCTGATGAATATTTGGGTAATGTAATGGGGGATATTACTTCTAGAAGAGGGCGTCCATTAGGTCAAGAATCACGTGGAAACGCTTTAGCAATTGATGCAATGGTCCCACTTTCAGAAATGTTTGGTTATGCAACTAGTTTAAGATCAAATTCACAAGGTCGTGGTCAATTTACGATGGTATTTGATCATTATGAAGAAGTTCCTAAAAACATTGCTGAAGAAATTATTAAGAAAAATGGTGGAAACTAATTAAAAGTACTTGAAATTTTTAGTTAGTTGATATAAAATAAAATAGTAGATAAATAAAAGGAGGAAAATTAAATGGCAAAACAAAAATTTGATCGTTCAAAACCACATGTTAATATTGGTACAATTGGACACGTAGATCATGGTAAAACAACTTTAACTGCTGCTATTTCAGCAATTCTTGCAAAAAATAATGGTGCTGAAGCTGTTCCTTTCGATAAAATCGATAGTGCACCTGAAGAAAGAGAACGTGGTATTACAATTAATACAGCTCACGTTGAATATGAAACAGCTAAAAGACATTATGCACATGTTGACTGTCCAGGGCATGCTGATTATGTTAAAAACATGATTACTGGTGCTGCTCAAATGGATGGAGCAATCTTAGTTATTGCAGCAACTGATGGAGCTATGGCTCAAACTCGTGAACACATCTTATTATCACGTCAAGTTGGTGTACCTCGTATGGTTGTCTTCTTAAATAAATGTGATATGGTTGATGATCCTGAACTTTTAGATTTAGTTGAAATGGAAGTTCGTGAATTATTAACTGAATACGGATATGAAGAAGATACACCAATTATTCGTGGTTCAGCATTAAAAGCACTTGAAGGAGATCCTGAATACGAAAAAGCAATTTTAGAATTAATGGATGCTGTTGATACTTGGATTGAAACTCCAGAACGTGATACTGATAAACCATTCTTAATGCCAATTGAAGATGTATTTACTATCACAGGACGTGGAACAGTTGTTACTGGACGTGTTGAAAGAGGTCAATTAAAACTTAATGATGAAGTTGAAATCGTTGGTATTAAACCAACAACTAAAACAGTTGTTACTGGAATTGAAATGTTTAGAAAACAATTAGACTATGCTGAAGCAGGAGATAATGCTGGAGTATTATTACGCGGTATTGCTCGTGAAGATGTTGAACGTGGTCAAGTATTAGCTAAACCTGGAAGCGTTACACCTCATATGAAATTTAAAGCACAAGTTTATGTTTTATCTAAAGAAGAAGGTGGAAGACATACTCCATTCTTTAGTAACTATCGTCCACAATTCTATTTTAGAACTACTGACGTAACTGGTGTTATTGAATTACCAGAAGGTGTTGAAATGGTTATGCCTGGTGATAATGTTGAAATGACTGTAGAGTTAATTTCACCAATCGCTATTGAAAATGGTACTAAATTCTCTATCCGTGAGGGTGGTAGAACAGTTGGTGCTGGTAACGTTTCAGAAATTATTAAATAACAAAAAAAGCAGATTTAATTTTGAACTTGTCAATAAAAAGTAGACAGTTTAAAAGCAATTTTATTCAAACCCTAGTTGAGTTCTATACTCAATTGGGGTTTTATAATTTAATGCATAACTTTATCAATAATTATTATTATCGTACACAATATCATCAATAAATTCTTGAACTGTGTTATAATCATTAATGTCAAAGTCAATATACATTTCCTTTTTAATCCAGCCATTTTTGGATTCAATTACTGGATTATCTGTAGGTGTGCCAGCTCTAGACAATGATCTGGTTATATTATAGGAATCAAATATATTGTTAAATGACACTGAGGAAAATACAATACCTTGATCTGTGTGAACAATGGTTTCTAGGTCTTTGTATCCTCTTTTTATTTTGTTATTTAACATATCCTTTACCGCTTTATCATGATTCAATACTCCATTTCCGTACATTGTCTTTCTATCATCTCCTTTATTTAATTCTACCAAAAGAAAAAGTAAACACATCTTTTTTTGTGTCTACTTTTATCTTACAACTTCAATTTAATTTCTGCTTTTTTTAATTAATTAATTTCATTAGTTCTTGTTTGGTAATACCAGTAGAAGCAGTAATAATATCAATTGGTATTTTA
>CALVXC010000047.1 GCA_944368805.1 uncultured Bacilli bacterium | reverse complement strand
ATTTTTTAGGTTTTAACCATATTCCTTTGTATAAAAGGTGTGGTTTTATAAATCTCCCCACTTTGGAAACACTATCATGTACTAACACCAATTTGACAACATATTTTATATATGATAGAATAAAAAACGTTTCTTCAGAAAGGGACAAAGAGGTGAAAAAGTGAAGATTAGCCAGAAAGTTATTTTTATTGGCATCTTGGTCGTTGTTAATATTGTATTAGGACTATTGATTTTCAATAAAAGTAATTATCAATCAGTTGTTGAAACTGATAGCGATCATAACAAAGCAACATCTGTTGCCTTAAAAGAAGAAAAGGAAGAAAATAAAGAAGAAAAAGAGGAAAAAGAGGAAATAGAACCGGCTAAAGAAAAGATCGATACCGAAACAAAGGAAGAAGAAACAGTTGAACCAGTAATAGAACAACCTCCAGTTGTTTATGATGGTTTAACTTTAGAACAGCTAGCTGATAAACTTAATCGTTCATTAAGTTCAACTTTAACTAATCAAGGAATGACCTTTGCTAGCTATTCATTAAAATTAGGAATTGATCCTTATTTAGCGGTAGCCATTGTCTTGCATGAAACAGGTTGTACCTGGGGCTGTAGTAATTTAGTAAATCAATGTAATAACGTTGGTGGACAAAAAGGTGAAGGCTGTAATGGTTATCAATATTTTAATACCTTAGAAGAAGGGATTAAAGGATTTTTAGATAACTTATATTATAACTATTACGCTTATGGATTAACTACAGCTGAAAGCATGAATTCCAAATATGCTGAAAGTACCACTTGGGCAGCGCAAGTAAATTCATATGTGGCAACAATAAAGGCAAGTTAATTGCCTTTTTATTTGCTCTAAACTATTTCAAATGATATAATTAATTATAGGTGGTTAGAATGTATCGATGTAAAAATTGTTATCACGGAGTTGATGAAGAAAACTTAAACTCAATTTTTCAATGTCCAGTCTGTGGCGTAGAGCGAGAAATGTTTGAAAAAATTAAAGAAGATGACCCATATAAAGGTATTATTATTTCTGAAGATAATAAAGCTATTACGCGCATTAAAGAAAAATGTATTAATTGCGGAAGATGTAGTTATATTTGTCACAATGTTGTTGGAATTAAATATGAATATGAAAAAATAAAGCATCCTATTTGTATTAATTGTGGAGCATGTAGTTTAAATTGTCCTATGGGGGCTATAATACCTAAATACTCTTATCAAAAAGTATTAAATGAATTAATTGACCCTAATAAAATTGTAATTGTATCTACTTCTCCAGCTGTTAGAGTATCTTTAGGTGAGGAATTTGGCATGGAATATGGTAGTTTCGTTGAAGGAAAAATGGTAACAGCTTTAAAACTTCTTGGATTTGATTACGTATTAGATACAACTTTTGGAGCAGATTTAACAGCAATAGAAGAAGCAACAGAATTATTAAAACGTTTACAAACAAAAGAAAAATTACCACAATTCAGTAGTTGTTGTCCAGCCTGGGTAAAATATTTAGAAATATATCACCCTAAAAAAATAAACCATTTATCAACATGTAAAAGTCCAATCGGTATGCAAGGAACAATTGTAAAAACTTTTTTTGCTAAAGAACGAAAACTTGATCCTAAAAAAATTGTCCATGTCGCATTAACACCGTGTACAGCCAAAAAATATGAAATTAACCGTCAAGAATTATCTAGCAGTTTTAAGTACAATAATATTAACGATATAAAAGATACAGATTATGTTATTACAACTAGTGAATTAGCTATAATGTTACGTGAAAAAAATATTGATTTTTTATCTCTAACCGATACCAATTTTGATAGCCTATTAGATAAAGGAAGTGGAGCAGGTCTTTTATTTGGTAAAAGCGAAGGCGTTACTTCATCTGTTTTAAGAACTTTATCATATTTAATAACAAATCAAGATCCTAAAGAATTATCTTTTAACTTTAAAAAAGTAGCTGGTTTTGATAATGTTAAAGAAACCAATGTAACTTTTGGTGAATATAAAATAACAACCGCTGTTGTTCAAGGAATCAGCGATGCTGATAAAATTTTAAATAATTTGGATCAATATAAAAAATATTCTTTTATTGAAGTTATGAATTGTCAAGGAGGATGTGTAGGTGGTGGAGGACAACCGTTAGTTGCCATTAATAAACAATCTTTAGCTATCGAAGCTAGAATGAAAAGTTTAGAAAAAAGTGATAAAAAAGATAGTATTAGATGTCCTTATCAAAATCCTGATATTCAAAAAATATATTTAGAATTTTTAGATAAACCTAATAGCAATTTAAGCAAAGAATTACTACATACTAACTATAAAAATAAACACTATCTATTAGAAAAAGACGATTAAATCGTTTTTTTTTAAATTTTAAGCAGGGATTAGACGATAAATATTGTATATATTTATTAAGGAGGTCCAATGCAAAAAAACAATTACAGTATATTTGGTTATTATAAAATGATAAACAATTCACAAATTATTAGAATAAGCAAATTTATCAAAAATCCTCAAATTAATTTAAACAATAAACAATTTTTAATTTATTTTGATATAAGTTATAATGAAATATTAAAAAACATTGAGACAATTATAAAAAAACTAATATATAAAATATATTTTTATCATAAAAGATATATTCTAATAATGCCAATAACATTAAAAACAATGGAAAATATACCTATGTTAAACAAATTACTTCATTTAAATCAATCTTTATTAAATAAATATTTATTATTAGAACAATTAATCAATATTTTAAAAGAAACATCAATTATTATTGATTATCAAACTAAAGAAACAAAAATACCTAAAAAAACAATCAAACATTATAAACATTATTTATTAGAAAACTTAAATGAAGATCAGTTAAAATCTGTTAAACAAATAAAAGGTCCACAAATCTTATTAGCGCCAGCTGGATCAGGAAAAACCAAAACATTAGTTAACCGAATTGTTTATTTAATGAATCAAGGAATTGCTTCTGAAAATATTTTAGTTTTAGCTTTTAATAAGAAAGCTGAACTTGAATTAACTAATCGTCTTTATCAAAATTTCAAAATAAAAACCAACATTAAAACATTTCACTCATTTGGTAATCAACTACTAAAAAAATATTTAAACTATAGTTTCGATATCGATAATTATGAACAAAGTAATTTAGAAATGATAAAACAAATAACATCTAATAAATTGAATTATCTACAAACTTTTACTAATATTAAAAATAATTTATTAACTAAAATAGATATAAGTGATAACCAAACTTGGTTGTTATATGAAAAGTATTTAATAAATTGTCAAAAAGAAAAAATCTATACTTTTGATGATATGATATATTTATCGATATTACTTATGTTAGAGGATAAAAATATTAGAAATGAAATTCAAAATCAATATCAATATATATTAGTAGATGAATTTCAAGATTTAAATAAAGCCCAAGCTATGTTAATAAATATAATAGCTAAACCCCAAGATAATATATTTGTTGTAGGTGATGATGATCAAATGATTTATAGATTTAGGGGAGCGAGTGAGAAATTAATCTTAGATTTTCCTAATAAATTTGGAATATGTTTTAAAAATGTTTTAAATATTAATTATCGTTGCCCGACTACAATTGTTAAAAATGCTAAAAAAGTAATAAGTAATAATTCTGATCGGGTAGAAAAGAACACAGAATCTTTTATTAAAAAAGAAGGATTAGTTAATTTAATAATTGCCGATGATATAATTAGTGAAGCTCAAATGATTGTAAATTATATTAAAAAGAATAAAACTGAACATAATCATTATCAAGATTTTGCGATTCTTTATCGTTATCATCAATATGGTGATTTGATTAAAGTTGTTTTAAGAAAAAACAATATACCAGTAGTTAATAATGATTTAGAGCTATTAAAAACAAAAGTAGGAAAAATTATTTTAAATTATTTAAACTTATTAATAGAAGAAAATCCTAAACAAAATATAATTTATAATTGTTTAATTAAATTTGATTCGACTTTACCTAAAGAATTTTTAGAAAAAATAAAAAAGATTGATGATTTATTTAATAAAAAGATAATACATAAATATTTAAATAAAAACCAATTACTTAATTATCTATATTTTATAAATAAGATTAAAACTTTTAGAAACGATAATGATGTTAATCTTAAAAATATTATTAAAAATTTTAATTTAGATAAGTATTTTAAACAAGATAATGTAATTGATGAGCAATCTGCATCTAATCAAGAAACTTTAAAAATTATTTTAAATATTAGTAATATAGTTGGTAATATTAAAGATCTTTATTATTATTTTAATAATAATAAAAGTAATAGTAATGATAGCGTTATTTTAACTACTGTTCATAAAACTAAAGGAAATGAATATAAAAATGTTATTTATTTTCATGTCGTAGAACAAATAAATGGTTTAATTGAAGATGAACGTCGATTGTTTTATGTAGCTATTACTAGAGCTTTAAATAGTTTATTGATTAGTTCTGTAAAAAAAGAAACATCGTTATTTATTAAAGAATATTTTTTAGATCAAAGATTGATTAAATATAAAGATGAATCTTTAATTTTGATTTTAGTTAAATTTAATTTCAAACAAGCTGTTTTAAATCAAAACATAAAAAAAGAAATTTACAAAATAAATGAATATAAAAAATTAAATCAATTAATAAATTTAAATAAAGAATTAATTATATATAGGCAATTACTTAAAGAAAAAAAACAAAATAATATAATAATAAGAATATTAAAAAAAGAAATAAATTACCGAAAAATATTAATCTAGTAATCCATTTCTTTTTAAGACATTATAAATACAAGAATAACTTCGTGAATTATAAAATTTGGTAAACTTTCTAACACTCGCATGACTCTTTTTATAAAGAGCAACTATTTTATCTTCCTCTTCTTTACTTAAGGCATTCCATGAAGTTTCTCTATGATATTTTAAACTTACTTTGCCAGTAGCAAGCATATCTTTTTTTAATTTTAAAATATATTTACAATGATAACCTGTTAACTGAGCAATTTCCTCATAAGTTAGACTAGTTTTACCTTTTAATTTGTCAATTATTAATTTAACTGCTAATTTTTTATCTTTTTTCATGATTTTTCACCATAATTATTATAACACAAAAGGTAATATTTTGGCAAAAAATATCAAAAAAATAAAACTGTCTAATTTTTGTCAAATATTAATAGTTAAAAAAGGTATAAAAATATAAATCTTAATCAAAATAATAACAAGGAGGAAAATTTATGAAAAAAATTATATATTTTTTAACAGGATTATTATTAATAGGATTAGTGGGGTGTGGTGATATGGAAAATACTCCGACTAAACAAGTTGAAGCTTTCTTATCACAATACCAAACCTTAGATAGTAAAGTTTTAGAAGATTTAGACACTGTCATAGCTGATCAAGGATCATTAACTGATGAACAAAGTGATGAATATCGTGAACTTATGAAAAAACATTATCAAGATTTAAAATACGAAATTAAAGATGAAGTTATCGATGGAGATAATGCTACTGTATCAGTTGAAATAGAAGTTAATGATTATTCTAAAATATTACAAGATGCTGAAAATTACCGTCAAGAACATGAAGAAGAATTTCAAGATGAAAATGGTGAGTATGATGAATCAAAATTTATTGCTTATCGTTTAAATGCTATGAAAGAAGCTAATGAAAAAGTAAAATATACTTTAGATTTTACTCTAACTAAAGATGCTGATGGGAAATGGGTATTAGACAATTTAACAACAGCTGATGAACAAAAAATTAATGGAACTTATACTCATTAAAAAGTTGTGGGAAATTAGTTGTAGAAAATTTTCTACAACTTTTATTCACTATTTAATTAAATAATAGTATAATATATTAAAATATGTAAAATCAGGTCAATTGAAAAGGTAAATGCAACTTTGAAAGATTAATTGCAACTATTTCTATTTTTTAGGTTGCATTTACTTTTTCAGTTCAGTATATGTAAAATCATTAAAAAAATTAAAAAATTACTATTGACAATCATTGAATTTTAATGATATACTAACATAGTAATATTGATTTGGGGAATTAGCTCAGCTGGCTAGAGCGCCACGTTTGCACCGTGGAGGTCAAGGGTTCGAATCCCTTATTCTCCACCAGTGACTAATCTGTTCGAACTATTCGAACTTTAAATATACTTTCAGTCTAATATATGACTGTTTCTTTGTTTTAAAAAAATCCTCTAGGTAATTTTGATATTTATGTCAAAATTCCTAGGGGGTTAAATATTTTGTCAAAACCAAATATAATAATCTAAAAGAATAGTGATATAGTATAGTTGTGGGTGAAAGAATGCAAATTTCAAATAATTTTGAGTCGTTGAAAACTGAATCTAATGTTGAGTTTAATTATAGTAATTGGGGAAAAGAATACACGGTACAAATTATCTATCCTAATGATATCAGTAATTATAATATTCCATATATTTTAGTTTTGCCGAAAAATATGAAAGAAAATTGTATTTTGGCTGTTGAATCAAATAATTTAGAAACTGAAAATAGTGACGATTTATTGAATAATGGCCTACTTACCGCACATAAATTAGTTCAATAACTAAAAGACAATGATAATCCAGTCCTTATTCCAATAGTCCCAAGCGTAAAAAATGGAATACCTTATTATCAACAATTATCAAAAGAATGTTTTTCAATTCCTAGTGCTCATCCATTTTATAGAATAGATTTACAAGTTTTAAACATTATAAATGAAGTTAAGCAGAATCTTTCTGATAAGATAAATCTAAGAGATAAAATTTTTTTAAACGGATATTCATCATCAGGAGTATTTGCTCAACGATTTGCTTTATTACATCCAGAAATTGTAGATACATTATGTATTGGTGGAGCTAGTGGTAGTATTCCAGTACCAATTTTGGAATTAGGATATCCTCTTGGAATAGCAGATTATTATGAAATAACTGGAAAACAATTTGATTTAGAAGTTTACTCACAAATTAAATTTAGATATTATATAGGACAATTTGAAGATAAAAGAAAAACTTCCGAAAGATATGATGAGAGCGGTAATTCTGCACCAATGCATGATATGAGTTATTTTGATAGAAGTGTACCAACTCCCATCGGACACAAACAAAGAGCTATGTTCGGAACAAATCTCTTGGAAAGATCAAATAAACAGATAACATTAATGAAGGAGATGGGAATGGACATCGAACAGCAAATTTTTGAAGGAAGAACCCATAATAATTACAATGGAATCGGGATAAATGAATTAGGAGATGAGTATGTAAATCATATTTATAATCAATCAGCTGCTGAAAATAAAAAGTTGTAGATAACTTCCTCAACGGCACCAGATTGATAGTTACTTTAACTTACGAGTTAATATACTAGAATGCACCTAGGTTGTGCAAAAATTGTCTAAAATTCACATAAAACGCACAATATTCCTAAGATGTTGTGCGTTTTCGTTTACTTTTGCAATTAAATATGATAAAATTTTATTGAGGTGAAACTATATGAAACCATTTAAAGTTGAAAAGTTACCAATTCAATACAATCTTGACAAAGAATTAATAACTTTGATTTCGGAAGCTAATTTAAAATATGGAGAATATAAATCAAATTTAAAAAATAGTCAGTTTGATTCAAGATTTTTTTTAGATTCTATAATTTTAAGCGAGAGTTTAAAATCAACCCAAATCGAAGGAACACAAATATCTCAGGATGACATGTATTATTTAAAATACATGCCTAAAACAGATGATAATTTAGAAATTCAAAATTTAAAAAAAGTGATTGATTATGCTAAGAATTACTTAAAAGAAAATGATAAAATAAATATTAAGTTTATAAATAATATTCATAAAATATTGCTTGATAGTGTTAGAGGAAACGAAAAAGAACCAGGAAAAATTAGAAATATACAAAACTGGATAGGCCCTAAGGGATGTACTATAGAAGAAGCTATTTTTGTACCTCCAGCACCAGAAGAAGTTCCTATTCTATTAGAAAACTTATTTGATTATATGAACAATGCATATATTGACCCTTTATTTATAAATTTAGCAATTTCTCATTCACAATTTGAAACGATACACGC
>CALVXC010000046.1 GCA_944368805.1 uncultured Bacilli bacterium | reverse complement strand
AAATAGTTAGAACAATTTAATTTATTTAAAATAAAATAACTAACTATTTTTATTTAACTATTAAATTATAAAAAATTTACTATTTTGATATTTGTTACTTAAAAGACTTGAAAAATATATAAAAAAATTATAAAATGATATAAAGATAGGTGAATATAATGAAGAATAAAAATGGTTTTACAATGGTTGAATTATTGGGAATAATTACGATAATTGGTGTTCTTTTAATAATGACTGTTCCTAGTTTAACTTCAACTTTGAAAAATAGTACCCAAAAAGAATACGATGATTTCATTGATAACTTATTAATTGCAGCTGAAACTTATGTTGAAAGTAATCGTGATTCATATAAATCTTTAGATAGTCCTGGTGGACGAGCTTTAATATCAATTCAAACTCTTATAGATAATGACTTAATTGATAAAGTTGTTATTGATCCTAAAACTGATGAAGAAATACCAACTTATTATACTATTACTGCTGTTAAAGAAGAAGACGGTACCATAACCTATGCTTATAATAGTGAAGATGCTAGTATTAATGGCTATGTTCAATCTGATTTAATCCTATTATATGATGGATATAATAAACCATTAAATGACGTTTGGCAAGATATTAGTGGTAATAATAACGATGGTAATTTAAATGGTTTTGATGAAAATAGTTGGCAAGGAGATAGTCTTGCTTTTGACGGTAATGATGATTATATTGAATTAGGGGATAAACTTTCCGATTTATTTAATAATTCGGCTACTATTGAAATGGTAATATATTTTGAACCAACCAAAATACAATCTGTTTTAATTGGTAATTATCCAGCGACTAATAGTATAAATATTGAAAAAGGGAATTTAACTTACCAAAGTCGTATTTGGTATAATAATGGCGTAGTAGATTATACTACTCCTAATGATTTTTATTCTTTAGCCACTAAAACTAATAGTAGTTATGTTTTTGACAAAATAAATCAAACATTTAAATTTTATTATAATTCTAATTATAAATATCAAACTACCAGTACAGAATTTACTAACAATTATGCTTTTACAAACGTAAAAATTGGTTCAGATAATCGTGATAATTCAAATGAAGTTAGTCTAAAAGGTAAAATATATTCTGTAAGAATTTATGATCGAGCTTTAAGTGAAGCCGAACTTATTCAAAATTATAAAGTAGATCAAATTAGATTTGGATTAGGAGCTTAAATATGAAAACAATAAAAGATTTTGATTTAAAAAACAAAAAAGTAATTATTAGAGTTGATTTCAATGTTCCAATTGAAGACGGCATTATTTTAGATGATAATCGGATTAAAGAAAGTTTAGATACCATTACTTATGCGATTAAAGCAGAAGCTAAAATAATATTACTTTCTCATTTAGGAAGAATTAAAACAGAAGAAGATAAAATAAAAAACGATTTAAAACCAGTTAGTAATAGATTAAGCCAACTTTTAAACCAAGAGGTAATCTTTGTAGATGAAACAAGAGGTTCTAAATTAGAAACTGCAATTGCAAACATGCAACCAACTGATGTTTTATTAATTCAAAACACAAGATATGAAGATTTAAATAATAAAGCCGAAAGTAATAATGATCAAAATTTAGGTAAATATTGGGCTTCATTAGGTGATATTTTTATCAATGACGCTTTTGGTACAGCTCACCGCGCTCATGCTTCGAACGTTGGAATTGCTACTTATTTACCAAGTGGTATTGGTTTATTATTAGAAAGAGAATTAAAAACATTTGAACCACTACTTTATAATCCCAAACGACCTTTTACCTTAATTTTAGGTGGGGCAAAAGTCAAAGATAAAATTGGAGTTATTGAAAATTTAATCGATAAAGTAGACTATCTTTTAATTGGTGGGGGAATGGCTTTTACCTTTTTAAAAGCTAGTGGTTTAAACGTTGGATCTTCACTAGTTGATAATGAAAGTATTAGCTTTTGTCAAAAACTATTAAATAAATATCCTAATAAAATTATTTTACCGATTGATGTTATAACCGGATTAGAAGCAAATTCTAAAACCGTTACTCGAACTTGCTTTATTAGTGATATTTTAAATAATGAATTAGGTTTAGATATCGGACCTAATACTTTAAAAGTTTTTAAACAATACCTTTTAGATAGCAAATTGATTTTTTGGAATGGTCCAATGGGTGTTTTTGAAATTGATAAATTTAGTCGCGGAACTAAATTATTATGTGATATTATCGCGCAGATAGAAGCTGTTACCATTGTTGGTGGTGGTGATACAGCCTCAGCTGTTATTAATATGGGCTATAAAGATAAATTTACCCATATATCAACTGGGGGAGGCGCTGCGTTAGAATTATTAGAAGGCAAAAAATTACCTGCATTAGAAGTAATAGAAAGCCGGTGATAAAATGAAAAAATTGGTGGTTGGCAATTTAAAGATGAATTTGGATTTAGATCAGATAGCTAGCTATTTAGAAATCATTAATGAAGAAGTTCATAGTCCTCATGTAGTTATTTGTCCGACTAGTATTTATATTCCTTACTTTTTATCTCACGATTATCGAGTTGGTATACAAAATACTTTTCTAGCTGATGAGGGTGCATATACTGGTGAAATATCACCGAAACAAGCTGATAGTATGGGAATAGCTTATACTATTTTAGGGCATAGTGAACGACGAATGTATTTAAAAGAAACAGATGATTTTATTAATAAAAAAATTATAGCTGCCTTAAAAAATTATATGCGGGTTATCGTTTGTGTTGGTGAGACTTTAGAAGAAAGAAAAATGTTAAAAACTGATCGTGTTATCAAACGTGAAATAACTAATGCTCTTCGGGGTTTAACTAAAGAACAATTAGATAATGTTGTAATTGCTTATGAACCAATCTGGGCAATTGGAACTAATCAAACACCGACTAATAAAGACATTGAAGATATGATTAATTACATCAAATTATTAGTTGAAAGTTATTTTAATTATCCTAATATTAAAGTTTTATATGGTGGTAGTGTAAATGAAAAAAATATTACTGAACTAAATAAAATCAAAAATTTAGATGGCTATTTAGTTGGTGGTGCATCTACTAATCCTGAAAAATTTTTAAAAATTATAGAAGTTGCTTTATCCTAAGTGACTTCTTTTGATTTATATCGACAAATTCCGACAAAACTAGCTAATTTTAGCTATAGCATAATAGTTTACCATTGTAGTATAATTTTATTTATAGAGTAGTACTTAAGAAGGGAGAGGCAAATGGAAACAATAAAAGTACTTATGATTGATGACAATGAAAATTTAGTAGGAATGGTAAAAGAATATTTTAAAAATAATAACGCTATTGATATTACTTTATCCGCATTAGATGGTGAAGAAGGAATTAAAATTATTAAAGAACAGATAAATAATTATGATGTAATTATTTTAGATTTAATTATGCCTAAGAAAGATGGTATGTATGTTTTAGAACAAATGAAAGATCAAGGAATAAATAAAAAAGTTATTGTAGCTACTAGTTATAATGCTACTGACGTGATTAGACAAGTATCGGAATATGGTGTTAATTATTTTATTTTAAAACCTTTTGATTTAGAAGATTTAGAAAAACGTATTCTTGATGTGATGCGTAAACAAGATACTAAAAGTATCGATTTTAGTCACAGTAATTTACAAGTATCTATTACCAAAATTTTACACGAATTAGGTATTCCATCACATATTAAAGGATATCAATATATTCGTGAAGGAATTGGGATAATTTTTGAACGCCCTGAAACAATTGGTGGTATAACTAAAGAATTATATCCTGAATTAGCTGATAAATATGATACAACTGTATCAAGAGTAGAAAGAGCTATTAGACATGCAATTGAAGTTAGTTGGAATCGTGGTAATTGGTCACTTATGGAAGATATTTTTGGACATAGCGTTGATATTGATAAAGCAAAACCAACTAATTCTGAATTTATTGTGACAATCGCCGACAAATTAAGATTAGATTTTCATAAAGTAGCATAAAAATAAGTCGTAATGACTTGTTTTTTAATTACTATAAATGTCAACTAAAAAATTTTTACATTAAATTTAATAAAAAGCGTTTATTTTTTAAAGATTATTATGTTATACTTTTAATAGAGAAATAAAAATATAAAAATTTTTATATTAAATTATTATAGAAGGAAGTGATTTATGGAAAAAGAAAATCTACCTAGTAAAAAAGAAAAACTAATTGTTACTTTAGGCTTATTATTTATCATCATCATCGTTATTGGTGGAATATATTTATCCATTAATCATTTCTTGAAGGATGATAATACTAGTGAAACTAATGTGAATGAAGTAACGACAATTGATTTAGAATCTAATGAAGGAAAAGATTTAGTTAATAGAATTGAAAGTAAATATGGGAATGAAATTTACTTTTTAAAAGAAACTAAAGTAGTTGATTTTACAACTTTATCAAAAGTTGAAAAAATATGTTTAGGATTGGGTCAACCTGATATTACAGTAACAATTGATAATCAAACATATCCAGGTTATACTGAAACGCAGATTCTTAATAATTTAAAAAATATGTTTAACAAAGAAATTAAAATTGACCCTTTAGAAGAAATGGGAACTACTTTAATATATCAAGAAATATGTCCATCTAGTGTTTTAAACTATAGTTCAGAAAACGCAGCTTACTATACAAAACCACTTGAGTTAACTGAACCATTACCTGATATTATTAGTAAAATAAATAGAATTGAACGTCAAGATGATAAATTAATTGTTTATGGAAGTGCAATTTTTAGAGATAGTAAAGGTATTGTTTATAAAGATTTAGATGATAAAACAGCAATTACTGATTTTGAATTAAATGAAGACGGTAAAACTTTTCAATATTTAAGTAGTGATGGGCAAACTTTTGAATATTATTTACAAAATTCTTATCAATATATCTTTACCTTAACTGATGATGAAAATTTATATTGGATAAGTTATGAGCGAAGTGAACAATAATGTTAAATTTAGTAAAATACATCTTCTTTAAGATGTTTTTTTACTAATTTGTGATAAAATTATATAAAGAGGTGAAATATGAAACCTGTATTATTATGTATTTTAGATGGTGTTGGAATAAATAACGATAATTATGGTAACGCTTTTAATAAAGCTTTTAAACCTAATTTTGATTATTTATGGAATAACTATCCGCATAGTTTATTAAAAGCTAGTGAAGAAGCTGTTGGACTTCCTAAAGGTCAAATGGGTAATAGTGAAGTAGGACATATGAATATTGGAGCTGGTCGTGTTGTATTTCAGCCCTTAGAACTAATTAATTCTAAAATAAAAGATAAAAGTTTTTTTGAAAATGAAAATATTTTAAAAGTAATTAATCATGTTAAGGAAAATAATTCTAAATTACATGTTTTTGGTTTGCTTTCTGATGGTGGAATTCATTCACATATTAATCATTTATTTGCTTTATTAGATATGATAAAACAAAATGAAGTTAAGCAAGTTTATCTGCATTTATTTTTAGATGGTCGTGATACTCTACCTAGCGTTGCTTTAAAATATTTAGAAGAGTTAAATATAAAATTAAATAATTTACAATTAGGTAAAATAGCAACAATTAGTGGTAGGTATTATTCTATGGACCGAGATAATCGCTTTGAACGTTTACAAAAAGCATATGATGCGATTGTTTATCATAAAGGAGAACATTATAATGATTATTATTCTTTAATAAAAAGTAATTATGATAGAAATATAACTGATGAATTTATTATTCCTGGTATTTTAGATGATGAAGGAATAGTTAGTGATAATGATGGGCTATTAGTTTTTAATTTTCGGCCTGATCGTTTAAGAGAACTATTTTCTAGTTTAACTAATCCTAATTTTTCTGGTTTTGAAACTAAAAAAATAAGCAATTTAAAATTAACGACAATGTTTCCAGTTAGTGATGAAGTTATTGCTGATCATGCGTTTGAAATAGATAAGTTAAATAACACCTTAGGTGAATATATAAGTTATTTAAATCTTAAACAGTTAAGAATTGCTGAAACAGAAAAATACGCTCATGTTACATACTTTTTTAATGGAGGACTTGCTAAAAATTTAAAAAATTGTGATGAGGTTTTAATTCCATCACCTAAAGTAGCCACTTATGATTTAAAACCTGAAATGAGTGCTTATGAAGTAACTGATACTTTAATTAGTAAAATGGCTGATTATGATTTTATTGTTTTAAATTTTGCTAATGGTGATATGGTTGGTCATACTGGAAACTTTGATGCAACCGTTAAAGCAGTTGAAGCGGTCGATAAATGTTTAGGCAAAATAATTGATAAACTTAATCAAATAAATGGTTTATTAGTTTTAACTGCTGATCATGGTAATAGTGATTGTATGTTAAGAGATGATCAAATTGTTACTAGTCATTCTTTAAATAATGTTCCTTTAATCATAACTGATAAAAGTTATAAATTAAAAAATGGTAAATTAGCTGATATTGCACCAACTATTTTAACAATTATGAATAAGAAAATACCTAATGAAATGACTGGTGAAGTATTAGTTACAAAAATTAAATAAAAATACTTGTTAATAAATAGAGTTTATAATATTATTGATATATAATAGAAGTACATATAGCAAATAAAGTAAGGTGTATGAATTATGGTAAAAAATAATATGAATTTTTTAACCGATAATTACCTCGAAGAAATGATTTTTATATGGGATAATTAATAGAAATAAATAAAAAATTAAAAAGAAAGGAATCAGTAATTATGGATGAGAATAGTTTAAATGATTCATATATCAGAGGAAAAATTGACATAGCTTTTGCTAGATTAATTGGACCACTTGCAATTATGAATGAGTTAAAATCTTATGAAAGCTCACATGAAGAAATACATAACTTATTAGACATTGTAACAAAATGGGGCGCTAAATTTCAGGACGTTCAAAATTTGTCTTTTATAAAGTCAGATGAAATACTTGATATATATAATAGATTAGATGCATTAAAAGATAAATTTTTGTTTGATACTAACTTAGGATTAGAAAGTGAATTATCAGACGAAATTGTTATTTGGATATATGAATTAATGGAATTAAGAAAAATGCAAATTGAAAGGAATTTAAAAAATGAGTGATGCAAAGGATAAGGTAATAAAAGTAACTGAATATGGAGATAAAAAAGATAGTGGAAAAAGTTGAGCAAAAATAGATATTTATTCTAGTAATCCAAAAGACGGCCCACATGATTCAATTCATATTAAGGTAGATACAGAAAATAAAACATATGAGGCTGTAACAAAGATTGATGGTGAAAAAGAATCAAGTTCTGGAGGTTGTTATTTAACAAGTGCTTGTATGAAACATATGCAAGACAATTTTGATAACAATTGTGAAGAATTAACAATATTAAGATGGTTTAGAGATGAATTTGTTTCAGAGGAAGATATAAAGCATTATTATAAAACAGCTCCTATAATAGTCGAATCAATTGATGAACTTGAAGCGAATGATAACATTTATAATTATATATATGATAGCATAGTCAAAGCTTGTGTAGTTGCAATAAAAAATGGTGATTATGAGTTTGCATATAATAGATATAAAAATAGTATATTAGCATTAGAAGAACAATTTGCTAGACCAAAACTTACAAATAGAATGGTAAAAACTTTAAAATTAAAAAATCAAAATTTATAAAAAAATCATCTTATTATCTAATTTTAGTTTGATTTTATAGGATGACTTTTTATGTTCTTTTTCTTATAATATAAAGGCTAATTTAATAACCAACCTTAATATTAACCTGCGAAATAAGGATGGTATATACACAAATCCTTATTTATAAGGGAAAACGCACAGTGTTACATTATCATCTTATCCTGTCCTTGTAGAATTAATATAAAATAATAGAAAATTGGATGGCTACATAGATTTTCTAAAAAGTTAGTGTAGAATAAGTGTGGAGGTTTCTACCTAAAAATAAGATTTATAATTTAAATTAATTGTAAGTTGGAGTAATAATTAATGTTAGGGATAGAGTAGGAATATATATAAGATTATTAAGAGATGATGAAAATTTGGGTGATACAGTTGCATGGGTATCGGAAGAAGATTATTAAGCTGCAGGAGGAACCAATTATGGAAGTTATGGAAATAATGCAGATGGACTAGTAACAGCATTAGCTTATTTAGAAGAGCAAACATCAAGTTGGACAGTAGATGTTAGCTTGCCAACAGGACAACAGATAGCTAATGCAGTAGGGAATACATCATGGACATCAGGAGGCAATTCAATCAGTATATCAAGTGCCCCATGGTTATATGATAATTTAGATGGAGAGACTAGTACAAATTCGTATGGTTATTGGACAAGTACGCCTTATTCCAGCAGTTCGTTCACTGCTTGGTACGTCTTCTATTATGGCGACCTGCACCGCAGCCTCGTTGACAATACTTACAATGGCGTCCGCCCAGTTATAACAGTCTCAAAATCTCAACTCTCATAACGAGTGTTGAACCAATAAAAAATAAACAAAGTAAAAGTTTCAAAACTGAATTTTGAAACTTTTTCGTTGAATCAAACTAAAGTGCACAAATAAGTGCAATATTATAACAATAGTGTGTTTTCAAAGGAAAATGCACAATT
>CALVXC010000045.1 GCA_944368805.1 uncultured Bacilli bacterium | reverse complement strand
AATTTATTGAAAATTTAAAAAGACAATGTAAGTCATAATGACCTAGAATGAGAGTGTAAAATAAAGTGTGTAAGTAAAAAAAATCAACTTGCGTTGATTTAATCATTAACATCGCTTGGTGCGACGATTTTATCTTTTGGAGCAAGTGACCGGAATCGAACCGGCATCCTAGCCTTGGCAAGGCCATATACTAACCGTTGTACTACACCTGCATAATATTACTTAAATGTACAATACTATTAAAAAAGAATGGAGGGGCCAGACGGATTTGAACCGACGCTCGGGGAGTTGCAGTCCCATGCCTTACCGCTTGGCTATGGCCCCATATAGATAAATTATAACAAATAAACTTATATTTGTAAATGTTTTTTTTATTTTTTGAACATCTATAACTTATTATATACAACTTCTTTCAATAAGTTGACATTTTTAAAAACAAAATTAATTTAAATATATTGTCTAATTAATCAAATTACGGTATAATTGTTTAAGGGCCATAAGGAGGATCTAAAGGTGAAAAAAAGTAAAAAAGGGAAAAGCAAAAGTATTTTATCGCTTATAACCTTACTACTTATTACAATTTGTAGTGGTTATTTAATTTATTTAATTTATTTATTAAAAGATATTGAAACATTATTAAGAATATGTGGAATTGGAATACTAGTTTTATTAGTAATAATTTTTTTCTTTATTAGAAAAAAAATTCTTAAAAAAGGAAAAAAAGTTTCATTTACTATTCTAATGATCTTTATGCTCATATATCTTGGAATATTAGGATTTATTACCTATAATTTTAATAATATATATGGAAAAATAAGCAATGTAACTACTAGTGGTTATACAGTGTACTCTTCCAGTATTGTTACCCTAACCAATAACCAAGCTGAAACAATAGATGATATTGGAAATGCTGAAATAGGAAGAATTAATGATGAAGATAACATGGAAGGATATGTAATTCCAAAAGAAATTATAGATAAAAACAAATTAGAAAACGATATCGTTGATTATGATAATTATATTCAAATGATTGATGATTTAAAAGAAGGAGAAATAGAATATATCTTCTTGCCTACTAAATATGTATCAATGTTTGAAAACATGGAAGGTTATGAAGACATTGGCGATACAACCAAAATTATTTATACCCAAACTAAAAAAGTAAAAAAAGAAACCAAAGTAAATCGTGGTGGAACACTAACCGAACCATTTACCCTATTATTAATGGGTGTTGATTCTGAACAAGAAAATATCGCTAATGCGACATTTAATGGTGATGCTTTAATGTTACTAACTTTCAATCCTAAAACATTAAATACAACCATTTTAAGTATTCCACGTGATACATACGTTCCGATAGCTTGCTTTAATAATCAAAGAAAGAATAAAATTACTCATGCTGCTTGGTACGGTGAAGATTGTATGATTGATACAATTCAAAACTTTACAGGCATTGATATTGATTATTTTGTTAAAATAAACTTTAAAGGTGTTGTTAGTTTAGTTGACGCTTTAAACGGAATAGAAGTTGATGTTCCAATTGAATTTTGTGAACAAGATAGTAATCGTAATTTTGAAAATCAAATTTGTTTAAGCCCTGGAGTTCAAACATTAAACGGTGAACAAGCCTTAGCACTTTCAAGACATCGTAAAACAATTAACGACTTTGTCAGAGGTCAAAATCAACAATTAGTTGTTCAAGGTATTTTAAATAAAGTTCGTGATATTAGTAGTTTAAAAACTCTTAATAATTTATTAGATACTATAAGCAACAATATGGAAACTAATATGAGTACAACTGAAATTCTATCATTTTATAATATAGCTAAAGACGTTTTAGCCCAAAATGAAAATACTAACCTATCCGATTTAATTAGTTTTCAAAGATTGTATTTAAGTGGTTATGATGAATATATCTATGATTATAGTAGTGTTAGTGGTGAAGGAACTGGTTTAAATCTATACAATTTTGTTCCTTATCAAGGAAGTATTGATGATGTTGTAAACGCTATGAAAGTAAATCTTGATTTAGAAGATGAAGAAATAGTTAAAACATTCAGTTTCTCAGTCGATGAACCATATGAGGAAACAATTATTGGTCAAGGTGAATATGACGAAAGTAGTCTTGCCCTACTACCAAGTTTTATTGGTTATGACAGTTCAGTCGCAATCAGTTTTGGAAGCCAATACGGTTTTCCTGTAAGTGTTCAATATGTAAGTGCAACTTCCCCTGGACAATTCATCGGTCAAATTATCGATCAAAGTTTACCATCCAATATGGATGTTGATGAGATTAGTAAATCTACTGGTTTGACAATAACGGTAATTGAATCAACTTACAGTGCTCCACAAACTAATACTGAAACAGATACACAAACACAAAATACTGATGATACAACAGAAACTACTGAAAGTGAAGAACCAAAAGAAGATCCAACTGGAGATCCAACTGAAGATTTACTACCAAATTAAAACATATTGTTAAACGCAATATGTTTTTTGTATCAAAAAAAAATGGAAATTAATCCATTTTTAATCTTCACTCATTTCAACAATTTCTAACTTTTTACCATTATGAACTAATATTAAACTAGTAGTATCTTGATAATCTAAATCAGTTTTATAAGTTATTTTTAAATCAACTTGAATAGCATCGTTATCTGTTTGATCTAAATAATTATGGGTAATATGTTCTAAATCTACTACTTCGACATTAGTAACTTCAGGCATTTCTGTTTCTGACTCAGCATCAGTTTCTTTATTAACTACAGCATCATATATTCCCTCTTTAGCGATTTTTTCAAAATCAGATTGAAAATCAGTATAAATAAATTGAACTCCACCAACATCATTTTTACTTAATTTATTATCTAAATTTAGAAAATCTGCTAAGAATAATTGACTAACTAAAGAAGCATATTCATTTTCATCAACTGTTTCTTTTTCTAAAACTGTCTTTAATTCTTTAAATAAACTTTTATAATACTCCGTTTCGTTATCATCCATTTTATAACCATATTCTTTTATTTCATCTTCAACCTCAACCTTTTTAACTGTGTCCTCTTTTGTTAAAAATTTAATAGCCACAATTATTAAAGCCACAATTATTAATAAGACTATAACAAATTTAACAATTTTTTTAACACTTAATTTCCTCTTTTTCACCTTTTAACCTCTTCCTATTTATTATATTTATTAATTAAATCTTGTGTTTCATTCGATTTAGCAATTAAATCATAAACGATAATATTATTGGAAATATCAATTAATTGTTCTGCATATTGACTATTATTTTCAACATAATCGACACTAACTGGTTGATTAGGATCTAATAATAAACTTTCTTCTTTTTGACTATTATAATACATCGTATCAGTTAACCAATTACCATCTGGAAAAACGACAATATTATCATTATCCATATTAAAGATATCGTGACCTAATTGATATGGACTAGATATACCTAACATATTACCTAAAGTCGGTAGAACATCATACATCCCCATTACTTCATCAATTTCTTTTTGATACTCTTTGTCTTTAGTCCAAATAATAAGTGGTACTTTACGATTTAATTCGTATGTATAATAATCTACTTCAACATAATCAGGATCATCTTCATCTTTAACAGTATCATTTTCATAATCATAATTATAATATCTTTCATATTCTTTCTTCTTTATTTTAGCATCATGATCACCATAAATAACAATAACTGTATCATCAAGTAATCCCTCTTCATCTAACCCTTCAATAAATTCACCAATAGCTTGATCAGCATAATTAACTGATTTAAAATAACTTCCTAAAGTCGTTCCTTCCATATAAGGAGCACTTACTATTTCCGTTTCACCAGTTATTTCATTTACCTTTTCATATTTATAATCAACTTCATAATCACTATAGTTTTCAATATCAGTAAATGGTGTATGATTAGTAAGCATAATCATAGTACCGTAAAATTTTTCATTTTCTTCACTGATTTGTTTAATTTTTGGAATAGCTTGACTAAAGAACGATTTATCAGATAAACCTAAGCCAATTGTTTCATCGATATCAAAATCATCGGTATAACAATAAAATTTATCGTAACCAAATTTTTTATGAACTGTTTTACGATTCCAAAAATCACAATTATTACCATGCATACTAAATGCATAATACCCCTTTTCTTTTAACAACTTAGGAATAGTAATATACTCACGATTCCAATAACTTACAAAAACCGTTCCCGATGAAGCTGGTAATAATGAAGTATTTAAAGTAAATTCTGTATCACTACTCGTTCCAACGCTTTCTTGAGCATAAAATTTAGAAAAATATAAACCTTCTTCTGATAATTTTTTCAAATTAGGAGCAACTGGTATATCGTTAAATTCAGCATCTAAAGTAAATTGTTGAATACTTTCAGCATGAATCATTATTACATTTTTTCCTTCAAAAATATCGGTATATTCATTATCTTCTTCTTCATAATCTCTTTGTTCATAATATTCTCTAAATTCTTTAGCCGCATTATCATAACCAAACAATGGACTTATTTGTGGTTTTAAACTAGCTATTATATCATTTATTTGATATGTATAAATTCCAAATTTCATAACAATGTATTCTCGATTCCATTGCTTAGCTAATCTTCCTAAATCAACTACAGTTAAAGTAGAAATAAAGAAAACTAAAACCAAAAATCCAGCAATAAAGGTATTAATTGCTCTTACTTTACCACGTTCTTTTTTACCAGCAATTTCATAGTAATTGCGCTTTTTTAAAGAAGCATGAACAAAAATCATCGTTACAATAGCCCAAATATAAGAAAAATCCTTTATTTCCATTATATTTTCAATTACAGCTTTCCCCATACCTTCTAATTGTGTTGTTGTACCTAATAACGATAAAGAAGCAAACGAAATATAATTATTATAATAAATTGAATGAATTACACAAACAGCTGTAAAAACAATCGTCCATGTAAAAAAATATTTAAATTGATTTTTCGGTTTAATAAAATACCCAAAAGCCCCAATCATTAAAACAACAGCCAAATCAGCTAATATTGGTTTTATAGCAAAATAATTTTGTACTGTAAAAAATCGAAGTAAACATCCATTAATAACCGCTGTTAAAACAAAAGTTGTAAATAAAATATTGGTTTGTAAATATTCTCTAGAAGTTTTTTTAAACTCACGACTAAACTTTTTAAAATCAAAATTTTTAATTTTAGCTTTGATTTTCTTAATCAAGTTATCACCTTCAAACATTATATATAATAGTATATCATTTTTTGATTATTTTTACAATTGAAAAAGCCTGATAACAGACTTTTTAAGCTAAACATTCATTTAAAGTTGTTTTTTCGACAGTTACTTTACTATCTTTATATTTTTTAGTAGCACAATAATTATCAATATAAATTTTTAAAGCCACTTCACCGTTTTCATTAACTAAAGCTCGTCCTTGAATATCTTTTAAAGTAATTTCATCAATTGTATTTTCGGGGAATTTATATTCAACTACTTCTACTTTTTGATCTAAATAATTAGCATAATAACGATACTCTAATAACTTTATAATATTGCTTACTTCTTCATCGACTAGTTTCTTATTGATTGATGAAATATATAAGTGCACAGCTAACCAACCGATCAGAAAAGCAACAACTACTACGGCTAAAATGTGAAAGACTTCTTTAGCAGTAACGTTAGATTTTAAAGCTTTGGTTATTTTCCCCATACTTAATCTCCTTCATTAAAGTCACTTTTATCTTCTAAATTAATAATTACTTTGTTTCCATTTTTTATTTCTGTTCCTGCTTGAATACTTTGAGTAGTCACCTTTCCATAACCAGTTATTTCATATTGTAGTCCTAACATTTCACATATCGCGATAGCTTCTGTTCTTGAATAACCAACTAAATTAGGCATAGTTAAGTTTTTATCGTTAGTTAGTAAAAAGACTTTATCATAAGAAACAATACTGGTTTTGGCTTCAGGATATTGATCAACTACTTTACTACCACTGCCTATAACAATTGGACTTATATTATTACTAGAAAGTTCTTTAGTTACATCATTAGTATTTTTATTGGTATAAGATGGTAATTCGTAAGTAGAAAAAGTTGTTTTTTCTTCTTCTGGAACAAACATGTTTTTATATTTAACAATACTACGAATTACGTTATTAACAACTTCTGAAATACCATAACTTTGATTCCAAGATGGTCTTTCCATAACAGCATAAATGATTATTTCAGGATCATCCATTGGAAACATACCAGCAAAAGAAAATAAATAGTTATTTTCACCAGTTAAATATTGAAAAGTATTTTCATCATAAATTTCAGCTGTTCCGGTTTTACCGATTATATCATAACCATCAATTCGATATAAAGTACCTGTTGTACCTGCATCGGTTCCATTAACAGTATTATACATTAATTGTTTCATTTTGTTAACTGTAGAACTACTAACGATTTGTTCACTAGCTTCTATCTTACTTTGATAAACGGTTTCATTAGTATTAGGATCAACAATCTTTTCAATTATTTGTGGTTTTAACATTTTACCATCGTTGGCTAACATTGTAAGAGCTTGTAAATGTTGAATAGCAGTTGTAGTTATTCCTTGACCAAAACCGGCTGTAACATATTCAACATCATATGTAAAATCAATACTACCCGATACTTCTCTTGGTAACTCTATTCCAGTTGTTTTACCAAAACCATATTTACTTAAACAGTCACGATATTCGGCTTTCGTTAAATAATTTAACATTAAATTAGCAACGCCAACATTACTAGAATATTCATAACCTTTATCAAAAGTTATTGTTCCCCAACCGGTACGATTCCAGTCATTGATTGTATCTTCACCAATATCAATCGAACCTGATTGATAAGTTGCATTCCCATCATAATTTCCTTTTTCTAATGTACACATATATGTATATGTTTTCATAGTTGAACCAGGTTCATAAGCATAAGATGTTAAATAGTTTTCATAATTAGTAATATCACGAATATTAGGATCAAATGAAGGTGAAGTGGCTGTTCCTAATATTTTACCTGTTTTAGCATCCATTACGGTTAGTCCAACCCATTCAGGTGAATACCTTTCATATCCTTCTTTTACAGCACTTTCAACAAATCTTTGAATATTAGAATCGATTGTTAAATAAATATCATCGCCGTCAATCGGATCTTCTCTAACCTCTTTAGTATCGGGTATTTTATAACCATAGCGATCTTGTTGATATTCAATATAACCATCAGTTCCTTTTAATTCTTCATCGTATTTATACTCAATCCCTAATTCCCCTTTAATCTCACCATCATCAGTTTCTTTAGCGTAACCGATAACATAGGATGCAAAATCACCATTAGGATAATATCTTTTATAATCTTCAATGAAGCTAATTCCTGGTAAGTTTAAGGCTTCAATTTCATCTTTTTTTAGTTCGGTAATTCCTCTTCCTCCAGGACCTAATTCTACTTGATAAACGTCTTTACTCATAAGTTCAATTAAGTATTCTTCACTCATATCAAGTAAAGGTGACAATGCTTTAGCTGTTGCTTCAATATCGACTACATGTTGAGGATCATCTTCATATTCTGTTCTATTTTCGTCTAAATAAGCTATAACGGTATATGAAGTTACATTTAAGGCTAAAACGTTACTATCACTATCATAAATAGTTCCTCTTTGAGCATATAAAGTACTTTTATACATATTTCTGCTTTCAGCAAATTCTTTCATGTTTATTCCATAAATATTAGGAAAAAGCGCTAAATAAGTATATTGAGCAAATAAAATGATAATAAAAACAAGAAAAAAAGCAAAAACGATTTTCGGAAATTTCCAAGTCTTTGTTCTGTTTCTTGTCTTCATCTTAACACCTCACTAGTTATCGATAATTATAATATTGTCATTATTATAAGCAAGTCCCATATCTTTGACAACATCTTTTACTTTATCGAAAGCTGTCAATTCATTAACTTTCATCGTTAAGCTTTCGTTAGTTTTATTTTGATTAGATATTTCGTAATTTAATTTTTCAACGCTCATTTTTAAATTACCAATTGAAGCGCCACAAAAAATTTGAAGCATTATTGCTAATATAAATGCTGTAAATCCTCCAACATATAATAAACGTTCACCTTTAGTTATTTTAAATTTTCTTGTTCTTTTTCTAGCCATTTTAATCCCTTACTCTTTCTATTATTCTTAATTTCGCGCTTCTTGAGCGATTGTTTTTTAAAATTTCTTCTTTAGTTGGTTTAACGTTACCAATAATTTTAAATTTAGGTAAATATTCATTAGGAATTACTGGTAAATTATTTAAATTTT
Source organism: uncultured Bacilli bacterium (assembly GCA_944368805.1). Lineage (GTDB taxonomy): Bacteria > Bacillota_I > Bacilli_A > RF39 > UBA660 > CALVXC01. Next base: position 1,955 of record CALVXC010000045.1, on the reverse strand, counting down.
CATCCATTTTACTTGCAGCTTTAAAAACTTTTTTACAAATATTATCTTCTAATGAATGGAAAGTTATAACACAAATTCTACCATTAATTTTTAACAAATCTAAAGCTTGTTTTAAACTGTTTTCTAAGACTTCTAATTCGTTATTAACTTCAATACGTAGCGCTTGAAAAACTTTTCTAGCTGGATGTTTTTCTCGTTTGTATTTCTCAGGTACACTTTCTTTAATTATTTCAACTAATTCTAAAGTCGTTTCTATTTCTTTTTCTTGTCTTTTTAAAACAATGTTATTAGCTATTTTTTTAGCATATTTTTCTTCACCGTAGTTAAAAAAAATACGTTCAAGTTCTTCTTTAGAATAGTCGTTTACGATCTTTTTAGCTGTTAATGGATTGTTTTGATCCATACGCATATCTAGTAAAGCATCTTGATGAAAACTAAAACCTCGTTCCTTTTCGTCTAATTGTGGACTAGATACACCTAAATCGTATAAAATAGCGTCAACTTTAGTAATATTTCTTTTTAATAATTCTTCTTTTAAATAATTAAAATTACGATAAATAATTTCATAGTTATTACCTATTTTGTTTAGTTTTTCGGTACTGTAACTAATAGCTTTCTTGTCTTGATCAAAGGCGAAAAGAAAGCCCCTTTTTATTTTTTTTAAAATATGACTGCTATGTCCGGCATACCCTAATGTACAATCTACTACTGTACTGTTTTCAGTCAAATTTAAATATTCTAGACATTCATTAAGTAAAACACTTTTATGCATATAACCTCCTATATATTTAAATTTGAAGCAAATAGGTTATCAGCGATATCTGACAATTTATCTTCGTTTTCATTGATAAAGTTTTCCCAACGATCTTTATCCCAAATTTCAATTCGATCGTTTACTCCAATAATGATACATTCTTTTTTTAAACCAGCATAATTCATTAAAGGATTAGAAATATTAATACGACCTTGTTTGTCAAAATCACTCATAGTGGCACCTGATAAGAAGAAACGCATGAAATTACGAGCATCTTTAGTATTAGGGAGTTCTTTATACTTGGCGATAATATTGTTCCATTCATTTTTAGGATAAATAAATAAACAATTATCTAAACCACGTGTAACGATAAAGTTACTACCTAAATCAGCTCTTAACTTAGCTGGAATAGTTAGCCTTCCTTTATCATCCAAGGTAAAATGATATTCACCCATGAACATAAAATCACCCACTTCTTCCCACTTTTAACCACTGTATACCATTATTTTACTCTTTTATTAGATATTTGTAAAGGGTTTTAGTGTTATTTTTTGACTTTTTTATAAAAAAATATAGAGCTTTATGAAGTGATATTATAAAAGTAGACAACTACAAAAAAGGTAGAAGTCTACTTTTACTTGACTAGTTCATTATACTCTATAATTTTATCTTACTAATTTTTTTATTTTATTTAATTTCTCTTTAAAACTTTGATATATATTTTTCTTTACTAATAATGTATTGTTTTTTGTTTTTGAAAATAATGTTTCGTTAATAACTAATTTTGATATTTGACTTTTTGACTTATTTATATCAGGTAAATATTCATTATTAAATAAAAATCTATCTCCTGTCTTCTGTACATTTGGTAAATTTATTGTTGTTAAAGATTTATTCCAATATAAGAAATGTTCTCCTATTTCCTTTACATTTGGTAAATTTATTGTTGTTAATTTTTTATTATACTTTAAAAAGCAATTTCCTATCTTTTGAACATTTGGTAAATTTATTGTTGTTATTTCATTATTATTAGGTATGAAACAATCTCCTGTTTTCTGTACATTTGGTAAATCTATTGTTGTTAAAGATTTATTCCAATATAAGAAGTAATTTCCTATTTCCTTTACATTTGGTAATTCTAATGTTGTTAATTTTCTATTTCGATCTAAAAACTTATCTCCTATTTCTTTAACATTATTAT
>CALVXC010000044.1 GCA_944368805.1 uncultured Bacilli bacterium | reverse complement strand
GTTGAACCAAAAAGAAACGGGGTGATAAAAGAAAGGAAAAAATAAAATAAAAGAGAAAAACATGTAAAAAATTGTGAAACAATTTTTTGTAAGGGGGTAAGCGAAAGCTTGTCCCAAGGAGCAAAAAACATCAAAAAATGTGGAAAAAAAGAAAGAAAAGTAAACAAAAGTAAATACTCTAGTGTAAGTCTTTAGGCTTATCCTAGAGTATAGACGAGGTGTCAAAATGAATAAAAAAGGATTTACATTAATTGAATTATTAGCTGTAATAATAATACTAGCAATAATCGCATTAATAGCAGTACCAACAATATTGAATATAATAGATAATAGTAAGAAAAAAGCATTAGTAAATACAGCATATGGAATGATAAAAGCAGCAGAATTATATCATGCTGAAAACTTATTAAAAGGAAATACAACTAATAAAACATTTACAGGACCTAATTATACAGATTTAAACTTTAAAGGAGAAAAAGTAGAAAACGGAGAAGTAAAAGTAAATAATACCGGACAGGTTTCAATATGGCTTTATAAAGATAAATATTGTGTCTATAAAGATATAAACGAAAATGAAGTAAAAGAACAAGATAATGTAGAAAGTAGTGAAGAATGTAATAATTTAATGTTAAGAAAAATATACGCAAATCAATTAGAATATAGTAATGAAACATATACAAATTGTAGTCATGCTCAATGTGCATTAGATGAATTATATAAAATATTAAAATAAAGAATGGAAAAATCTAAAAAATATAAAAGAAAGGAGTTTCTAATATATGTGAAAAAATCACATAATTAGATTATACGTGAAATTATGTAGCTGTTAATGAATGAGGAGTATGTTGTATGTTGCAAATATTATGTTGGAGGAATTAAATGTTAAAAGAAAAATATGAATTTTATAAAAGAACATATATCAAATATTTAATAATAATAAAAAGCGGTAATTTTTATATATGTATAAATGAAGATGCATTAATATTACATAAATTATTTAATTATAAAATAATTGAATTAAATAATTTTATTAAAGTAGGTTTTCCATTAAGTAATATTGATAAAATAGTAAATGATATTGAATTAAAACAAATTAATTATCTTATTGTAGATGAAGAAATAATTCAAAAACAAAAATATAAAAATAATCAATATAATAAAAATTTATTAGCTTATGATAATTACCAAATATGTATAAATAGAATAAATAAAATAAGTGAAATATTAAAAAACAATATTATTAATTCTAATATAAAAAATACTTTAAATCAAATAGAGGAATTAGTGTGCAAAATAAGTTACTAATTGCTAGTAAAGTGAAAAAAACTATTCAGTATTTAGATAAAACACTAATAAATTGTCCTAATAGAGAATATATACTAAAAAATAACATTATTAAAACAAGTTATAATATTTTAGAATTAACTTATAAAGCTAATATTCATAAAAATATTACTTACATGAAAGATATTATTGTTCAAATAAATATGTTAGAATATTATATAAAAATAAGTTTAGATAAAAAAATAATAAGTTATAAAAAATATGAGAATATAGGTAATTATTTATTAGAAATAAATAAAATGATAAAAAGTTGGATATATGGTGAAAAGAGTAGGCAATCTATACAATGAAATAATTGATTTAAAAAAAATAAATAAAATGTATTTGAAAATAAAAACAAATACTAAAAATAAAAGAAAAATAGAAAACTTTGAAAATAATTATGTATCTAATACTGTTTATATAAAAAATATTTTAGAAAAAAAGAATTATAAACCTGGCAAATATAATATATTTATTATTAGAGAACCTAAAATAAGATTAATAATGTCACAAAATATAACTGATAAAATAATTAATCATTTAGTAAGTCAATATTTTTTAGTAAATATATTTGAAAAAACTTTAATTAATGAAAATATAGCTACTAGAAAAAACAAAGGAACACATTATGGATTAAAACTATTAAAAAAGTATTTAAACAATTTAAAAGATAAAAATTTTTATGTTTTAAAATTTGATATAAGTAAATACTTTTTTAATTTAGATCATCAAATAATAAAAGATATAATAAGAAAAAAAATAAAAGATAAAGAAGTTTTAAAAATATTAGATAATATAATAGATAGTACTAATGAAGAATACATTAATTTAGAAATAAAAAAACAAAAAGAAATTAATAAACTAGATTTACCAGAATATAATAAAGGCAAAGGTTTACCTATTGGTAATATGTCTAGTCAAATAATTGCCATTATGTATTTAAATGAATTAGATCATTATATTAAAAAAAATCTAAAAATAAAATATTATATACGATATATGGATGATGGAATTTTATTACATGAAAATAAAGAGTATTTAGAATATTGTTTAAAAGAGATAGAAAAAATATTAAACAAATATAAATTAAAATTAAATAATAAAACAAAAATAATTAATATTAAAAATGGTTTTGAATTTTTAGGATTTAGATTTTTTATAAAAAATAATAAAGTAATTATGAAAGTAAAAACGCAAACGAAAAAAAGATTTAAGAGGAAAATAAAAAAATTAAACAAATTAGTAGATAATAAAAAAATAGCTCGTGAAGTTTTAAAACAAGTACAAGATAGTTATATAGGACATTTAAAACATGGTAATACTAATAATTTAATATATAAAACAATAAAGAAATATGAACAAAAATTAAAAGTAAAAAAAGTAATAATTGAAGGTAATAAATTATTTTATAAAGATGAAATAATTATATATAAATAATTTATTATAAGGATAAATCTAAAAAACGCCTAATTCCAGCAATTCGAACAATGCTTGGAACGTCAACTATAATGGCAACCTGAACAACAACAATGTTGATAATACTAACAATGGCGTCCGCCCAGATTCTTTAAAAACTAAGTTTTATATAACTACGGTTTATAAATAAAAGCTTAAAGAAACAAGGTTTATTCTTCTTAAAGAAAAACTTTAAGAAAAAAATATCACAGATGTTATATTTTACTAGTAAAATAAATGAAACTAAAATATAACTATAACTGTGATTTTATTTTATCAAAAATAATGGACTTAAACCTATTTTTCTGATAAAATATTATTATGTATATATTGTATTAAGAAGATGGTGAAAAAATGGGAAAAATCATATCATTAGTAAATCAAAAAGGCGGTGTTGGTAAGACAACATCTAGTATAAATTTGGCTGCTTCATTAGGAGCTTTAAACAAAAAATGTTTATTAATCGATTTAGATCCACAAGGTAACGCAACTACTGGAGTAGGAATTAATAAAGCCGATATTGAAAAAAGTGTTTATGACTTACTTATTGATCAAGCAACTTTAAAAGAAGTAATTGTTAAAACAAAATTTAAACAATTATATGTAATACCAGCAACTATTAACTTAGCTGGTGTTGATATTGAATTAATGGAAAAAAGCCGAACAGAAGCAGGCTTTACTAAAGGCGAACAACTAAAAAAGCATTTAGAAATGGCTAAGGAAATGTTTGATTATATTATAATCGATTGTCCACCATCATTAGGTATTTTAACAATAAACGCGCTAACAGCTACTAATACTGTTATTATTCCGGTACAATGTGAATTTTTTGCTTTAGAAGGAATAATGCAACTGTTAAATACAATTATGATGGCACAAAAAAATTTAAACCCTACTTTAGGTATTGAAGGAGTTTTATTAACAATGTTAGATAATAGAACTAATCTGGGATTAGAAGTAGTAGAAGATATTAAAAGCTATTTCAAAGAAAGTGTATATGATACAATTATACCAAGATTAGTAAAATTAGCGGAAGCACCTTCCCATCGTAAACCAATAATTTATTATGAACCTAAAAGTAGAGGAACAGAAGCTTATTTAAACCTAGCTAGGGAGGTAATATTAAGAAATGGAAAATAAAAAGAAAGCATTGGGGTTGGGATTAGAACAATTATTTAATAACGAAAATTTAGATATTGATCAAATAGAAAAACGTATTTATGATACTGTTTCTAATGAAGAAATTATCGAAATTGATTTAAGGGAATTAAGACCAAATCCATATCAACCACGACAAGTATTTGATAGTGAAGCATTACAAGAATTAGCCGATTCTATTAAAGAACACGGCGTATTTCAACCAATTATCGTTAAAAAGAGTATTAAAGGTTATGAAATAATAGCTGGTGAAAGACGGGTTAGAGCTTCTAAATTGGCCGGTCTTGAAAAAATACCAGCCATTGTAAGACCATTTACTGATGAACAAATGATGGAAATTGCTTTACTAGAAAATTTACAAAGAGAAAATTTAAGTGCGATTGAAGAAGCACTAGCGTACAAAACCATGTTAGAAAAACTTAATTTAACACAAGAACAATTAAGTAAAAAAGTAGGTAAAAGTCGTAGTCATATAACAAATATTTTAGGACTTTTAAGATTACCTGATGAAGTTCAAGCTTTAGTTAATGATAACAAACTAACAATGGGACATGCTAGAGCTTTATCTAAATTGGAAAATGATGAACAAATAAAACAAATTGCTAAAAAAATAGTTGATGAAAAAATAGTTGTTCGTGATGTTGAAAAAGAGTTGGAAAAAGATGAATTTACTAAAAAAATAAAAATAGCTAGACGCGCTAAAGAAATTAACAAAGATTATAAATACGTTGAAGATTTACTACGTGATAAATTAGATACTAAAGTAGTTATAAAAGATAAAAAAATTGAAATAAGTTTTACTAGTGTTGCCGATTTAAATCGAATTTTGGAAATTATTGATGTAAAGGAGTAATTTAATGGAAGAAAAAACTTTTCTTGAAACGATTTTAATTAAAGAAGTAATTGGACCAATAATAGTTATTGTTGCCTCATTACTTTTATATTATATTTTAAAAAATATAATTAAAAAAGCCTTCAAAATTCAAAAAAAACATTTAACAATTAAACATATTGATCACCGTAGACAAATAACACTATGCAATTTAGTAGTAAATGTGGTAAAATATTTGATATTAATTATTGATGTTGTTATAATTTTAGGTATTTTTGGTATTAATACAGCAGCAATTGTTACATCTTTAGGTGTAGTTGGAGTAGTAGTTGGTTTGGCTTTACAAGATATTTTAAAAGATTTTATTGCTGGTTTTACAATTATGTTAGAAAATCAATACACAGTAGGAGATACTGTTACAATTGGAACATTTAAAGGAGAAGTAATTAGTTTAAGTTTAAAAACGACCAAACTAAAAGCATATACTGGTGAAGTTAATATTATTGCTAATCGTAATGTTATTGAAGTAATTAACCATAGTATTGAAAACTCTCTAGCAGTAGTAAATGTTTCGGTAGATTATAGTGAAGATATTGAAAAAGTTGAAAAAGTTTTAAATGAATTATTTACTAAATTAAATAAAGAAATAGCTGATTTAAAAGGTGAAATTACGATAGCCGGTGTTAATAATTTAGGACCAACATCTGTCGAAATTATGATTACTGCTGAAACTAAACCAATGCAACAAGTAGTAGTACAACGAATATTATTAAAAGAAATAAAAGAAGTATTTGATGCTAATAAAATAAAAGTACCCCATACTCAATTGGTGTTAAACAATGGATAAAAGCTATCGTTTAGGAACAATTGTTATGATGAAAAAACAACATCCATGTGGTACTAATGAGTGGGTAATTACTAGAATAGGTGCTGATATAAAAATTAAATGTTGCAATTGTAATCGTAGTATTATGATGCCCAGAGTCGAGTTTAATAAAAAACTAAAAAAAGTTATAACATTTTAGGAGGATGACATGAAAATAAAAAAGAAAAAACGTAAAGCTAAATTATTTGGACCTATCGTTACTATTTTAATTCTAACTTTTCTAATTATGATTGTTAGTTCAGTTTTATCTTTAGTTGGTTTTGAAGCAGATAAAACTGTTATTAGTAATGGACAATTAGAAACAAATTTAGTTACAGTTAACAATATATTTTCATTAGATGGCTTAAAATATTTAGCTAGTGGAATTATTACTAACTTTATGTTGTTTGAACCATTAGTATTACTTATTATTTCATTAATAGCTGTAGGAATAGGTGAAGCTAGTGGCTTATTTAAAGCAGCTTTTCAACCATTTAAAAAAATTAATCCTACTATTTTAACTTTTCTAGTTTTCTTCTTAGGTGTTATTTCATCAGTTATTGGTGAATATAGTTACATAATATTATTACCTTTTATCGGTGTTTTTTATAAAACAATTGGAAAAAATCCTATTTTAGGAATCTTAACCGTTTTTCTAGGTATCACTTTAGGTTATGGAACAGGAATAATATTTAGTTATGATGACTATCTATTAGGAACTTTAACTCAAGAAGCAGCTCGTTTAGATGTTGATAATGATTATGTATATGGTTTATTTTCTAATCTTTATATCATGATAGCCAGTAGTTTAATGATAAGTGTTGCTGGAACAATTGCTATTCAAAAATTTATTGCTCCTAAACTTAAAAAACCAGAAGTTACCGAAGATGAATTGGTGGTTTCAAAAAAAGCTTTGCTTATTAGCCGAATTGCCTTAATAATAATGTGTTTATTTATTCTTTATATGATAATTCCTGGAATAAGTGGTTCTGGATTGTTTTTAGGCGAAGGAGAACGTTATATTGAAAGACTATTTGGAGAAGAAGCTCCATTTAGTAACGGAGTCATATATTTATTTTTAATTGTCATGATGGTTTGTGGTTTCCTATATGGTTATATTTCTAAAAATATTAAAGATTCAAATGATTATAGTTTAGGCTTATCTAAAAATTTTGAAAATTTAGGTTATGTTTTTGTTTTAATGTTTTTTACAGCTCAAATGATTTCCATTTTAAATTGGACTAATTTAAATGAAGTTATTGGAGCTAAAATAATCGAATGGATTAGTGTTATTGAACTTTCAGGAATGTTACTTATCGTTGTTATGTTTATTGGAATTGTTTTAATAAGTTTATTAATGCCTGATACTTTAAGTAAATGGATATTAGCTTCTCCAATTTTAGTACCTTTATTTATGCGCGCTAATATCAATCCTGATTTTACACAGTTTATTTTTAGAGCTGCCGATGGTGTAGGAAAATCATTTACTCCATTCTTCGTTTATTTCTTGATTATGTTAGCTTTTTTAGAAAAATATAATTATAATCAAGAACATCGAATAACAGTTAGAGGTACAATGAAATTAGTAATGCCAGTAGTTATTACCATAGCTTGCTTGTGGTTAGTTATTATTTTATGTTGGTATTTAGTTGGCTTACCAATTGGTATTGGTAGCAGCGCAACATTGTAAGGAGGAAGACTATGAGTTTAAAAGCAGGGATAGTTGGTTTACCTAATGTTGGTAAATCAACTTTATTTAACGCAATTACGAAACAAAATATTTTAGCTGCTAATTATCCTTTTGCTACAATTGATCCTAATATTGGGGTAGTTACAGTTCCAGATAAGCGTTTAAAATTTTTAGAGGATTTATATATTCCTGAAAGCTTAATTCCAACTACTTTTGAATTTACTGATATTGCTGGATTAGTTAAAGGAGCTTCCAGTGGTGAAGGTTTAGGTAATAAGTTTCTTTCTCATATAAGAGAAGTAGATGCTATTTGTGAAGTGGTTCGTTGTTTTGAAAGTAATGATATTATTCATGTAGAAAACGATATTGACCCTATTCGTGATATTGAAATAATTAATGTTGAATTAATGTTAGCAGATTTAGAAATTGTTAATAATAGATTAAATAAAATCGGTAAAAAAGCTAATTTATCAAAAGACAAAGAAACTATTTTTGAATATAATATTTTAAATAAATTAAAAGAAGCATTAGAACAAAATATACCACTTCGAAAAGTAATTTTAGATGAAAAAGAAATTAGTTATATAAAACCTTTTAATTTCTTAACAGCTAAACCGATTATTTATATGGCTAATGTTAGTGAAGAGGATGTTTTATCTGGTGATAATGATTATGTTTTAAAAGTTAAAGAATATGCTTTAAAAGAAAATTCTGAAGTAATCGTTTTGTGTGCAAAAATGGAATCAGAGCTAATTGAATTAAACGAAGAAGATAAAATAGCGTTTTTAACTGATTTAGGTTTAGAAACAACCGGTTTAGAAAAGTTGATTAAAGCAACTTATGATTTGTTAGGTTTAGCTACGTATTTTACAGTAGGTAGTGATGAAGTTAGAGCTTGGACTTTTAAAAAAGGAATGAATGCTAAAGCATGTGCTGGGATTATTCATAGTGATTTTGAACGAGGTTTTATTAAAGCTGAAATAATGAGTTATAATGATTTATATACTTTAGGTGATGAAAAGAAAGTAAAAGAAAATGGAAAAATGCGTCTAGAAGGTAAAGATTATATAATGCAAGATGGTGATATTTGTCATTTCCGTTTTAATGTTTAAATTTAGTCATTAAATTTAAACTTTTTTAATAAGTTATGTTAAAAGCTTAGTTAAATAGTAAAATGTAGTTTGATAAAATAAAGAAATTATAGAGGAAAAGCTTTACAACAAATGGAAAGTTTGTTATAATTTTAAGCGAGTATTTGTTTACTCCTTGCTTCAAATGAAGCCAAAAGACCATAAGGAGGTGTATTGATGAAAAAATATGAGATTATGTTTATCGTTAAAACTACTTTATCTAGCGATGATATTAATAAAGTAGTTGATAATTTCAAAGCGATTTTAACAGATAATGGTGCTAAAATAGTTGATAGCAAAGAAATGGGTCAAAGAGAATTAGCTTATGAAATTAAAAAATGTAAAACTGGCTATTATTATGTAGTAGTAGTTGAAGCTAGTGATGATAAAGCTATTAGCGAATTTGATCGTTTAGCTAGAATCAACAAAGATATTCTTCGTCATTTAATTACTAAAATTGAAGATTAGAAAGAGGTACCAATATGAATAGAGTAATGTTAATAGGAAGATTAACAACCAAACCAGAATTACGTTATACTGGTTCTAATTTACCATACACAAGATTTTCATTAGCTGTAAATAGAAATTTCAGTAATGCTCAAGGTCAAAGAGAAACAGACTTTATTAATATTGTTGTATGGCGTAAACAAGCAGAAAATGTATGTCAATATTTAGATAAGGGTAGTTTAGTTTCGGTTGAAGGAAGAATTCAAACAGGTAGTTATGACGATAAAGATGGTAACAAACGTTATACAACTGATGTTGTAGCTGATTCTGTACAATTCTTAGAAAGTAAAGCACAAAGTCAATCTCGAAATCAGACGGTAGATTCACCAGAACCAACCCCATATGATTATCAAGATGATAAGACAATGGATACAGAAAATGATCCGTTTGCTGACTTTGGCGATAATGTTTCAATCGATGATAACTTTTTAGATTAAGGAGGATAATTGTGGCAGAATATTATAGAAAAAAGAAAAAAGTATGTCAAATGTGCGCTGGTAAAAGCGTTGATTATAAAGATGTAGATATTATTAAGAAATATATCAGTGGCGATAAAGGTAAAATTTTACCAAGAAGAATAAGTGGTGCTTGTGCTAAACATCAAAGACATATTGCTAATCAAGTTAAAAAAGCTAGATTTATGGCTTTAATTCCATTTGTAAAATAGAAGCATAGCTTCTTTTTTTTATTAAAAAAAACCTTTCAAAGGTTTATTTAGAAATTAAAAAATTAAATAATTTATTACAATCATCATTTTTTAAAATGATGTTGTACACTAAATCAATAATAGGCATATTTACTTTTTTATCGTTTAATAATTTATAAATTGATTTTAAAGTATATAAACCCTCAATAGTCGTATTTTTAACATAATCGTCTATTATTTTTTTATCGGTTTTAGAACCAATTAATTTTCCATATTTAAAATTACGACTTTGTTCACTAGTACAAGTTAATAGTAAATCACCAAAACCAGCAAATGATAAAATAGTTTTCTTATCACCACCTAAAGAACCAATTAATTCTTTAATATCATGTAAAGATTCAGTAATAAACATGGCTTTGGTAGAACTAGATGCACCCATTCCATCTAAAATCCCAGCTGCAATAGCTATAACGTTTTTGATTGAACCACATATTTCAATTCCGATTATATCATCAGTTTCTCTTAATTTTAAAAATTTATTTTCTAAAGCTTGTCTAACAATGTTTTCTGTTTCTTCACTGGTTGTAGCTAAAGATAAACCGATTGGATTATTTTTAACCATATCACTAGCAAATGAAGGTCCGGAAATAATGGCTAAATTATCGGTTTTAACGTATTTTCTGAAAATTTCTTCAACAAATAAACAACTACCTTGCTCAATTCCTTTGCTTGCTAGACAAATATGTTGGTTTTCTTTAATTAGTTCTTCTAAATCTTCAGATGTTTTTCCAACTACGCCAGCTGGAACAGCCATAATAATTAAATCTTTTCCTTCGACAGTTTCTTTTAAGTTAGTTGAAAATTTTATGTTATTTGGTATTTTAATACCAGGTAGTTTTAAATTATTTTCTCTTTTGGTTTCTAACATATTTTTTTCATCTTCAAATTTAGTCCACATGGTAATATCGTGATTATTTCTTACAAGCATCATTGCTAAAGCTATACCATAAGCACCACAACCTAAAACACATACTTTCATTTTTAAGTCTCCTTTCATTATGTAAAAACATTGTATCATAATTTTTATTAAATGAAAACAATTTTAGATTTTACTCTAAAACAAAATCTTTTTTATTAAGTAAAAAATGAAAAAAGTTTTTGTTAAATTAATTTATTATCATTTATATTTGTTCAACAAAATGTTACAACGTATGTATAGGTGTAATATGTTATAAAAGATTAATGAAGAAAAAATCAGTAATAAACAGACGTCTTTCAATTTTATTAAATCGGAATTTCAAATAAAAAATAACAAAAAAGCTCAATTCCAAAAGTAAACGCAACTTTTAAAGGTTAAATGCAACCATTAGTATGATTATAAGCTAGTAACAA
>CALVXC010000043.1 GCA_944368805.1 uncultured Bacilli bacterium | reverse complement strand
TTAAAACTTTACACATGGCACTGATACTGTACTTATCTTTATTAGCTAATATTACATTGATTTTCGTCCCATTATCATTTCATATCTATCGGCATTTTTCTATTATATAAAAACATATTATCTTCATCAAAGTACAGTACCAATATCTTTTTATCATTTAATTTTATTAAAAATCTATGTGGCTCAATAAAACTTACATTAGTTCTATCTACATTTAGTATTCTTCCTTGCGTAAATTCATATTTAGCACTATGAAAATCACAAGCAATTCTAATTTTTCTCTCAAACTTTTCATTTCTTTTTAAATCTACATAATTTTTTATCATTTTTACCTCCAATTTTATGGCAAACTAAAACACGGATAAACTCTTAGTTTTCCGTGCTTTTATATATGTTTACTCCCTATTTTTGGAGATTATCCACATCTGGCAGGGGTGGCAGGAGTTGAACCCACATGAACGGTTTTGGAGACCGTCATTCTACCATTGAATTACACCCCTAAACTTAAACTAATTGAATTATATCACATTAATAATAAATATTCAATAGTTTTAAGTATATAACAAAATGGGTTTATTTTATTCTATATCGGTTCCACCAAATATTGAAACACAATTTATATAAATCGTTTTATTTCCTTCTTTAAAATCGTTTTTATTTTTATTATCATTTCCGCCTAAAAAAGTAGTAGATTGAAAAATAATATTATAATCTTTAGGTAATTTAATATCAGTTCCACCAAATATTGAATAAACATTAATAAATGATTCTTCATTTTTTATTTTAATATCAGTTAAATCTAATTCAACACCGCCAAATATCGAATATATTTCTGCACCTTTAAAATCATTGGTTTTTACATGTTCTTCTACTCCACCAAAAACACCATAAAATTTTAAAAATCCTTCTTTATTTACTTTTTGGAGTTTTTTTTTGAAAGTTATTGAATTAAAAATAATAAATATTCCAATTAAAATAACGACAATTGGCCAAAAAATTTGTGTGTATTTATCAGGTAAAATATTAAAATTTATTAAAATAAACCATACTCCAACAAAAGTTAAAACAGTCATTAATAAATTCATTTTGCGCTCTTTAATCATATTATAAAGTCCAATAACAACTAAAATAATTGGCCAAATAAGATTAAAATCAACTTCAAATCCTGGTATTAATACTTCAAACAAAAATAAAAGCCCAATTAATAATATAATTCCACCAATTAACATTTCTAACACCTCTTTATATATTATAACAAATTAAAACAATAATTTATACCTTTTTATCAATTTTTAATATGTCCATATTTATTTTTCTACATATAATAATTTAGGTGATATTATGGGAATAATTAAGTATACAACAAAAGAAAGGGATTTGTTAGCTAGACTTATGCGTGCTGAAGCTGTTGGCGAAGGAGATTTAGGAATGTTAATGGTTGGTAATGTTGGTATTAATCGAATTTTGGGTAATTGCTTAACTTTTAAAGATATAAGAACAATTTCTGATATGATTTACCAAAATCCAGGTGGCTTTTCAGGAAAAGATAGTCCGTTATTTTTTGGTAATCCTACAACGACTGAACAAAATTTAGCTGATCGAGTACTTCGTGGTGAATATTACCATCCAGCTACAAATGCCTTGTGGTTCTATGCACCTAAAACTGGCGAAAGTTGTTCATCTACTTGGTGGGATCAGGCTTTAGCTGGTCGCTATAAAAACCATTGCTTCTACAATCCTGAAAGCGGAGTTTGTGTTGAAATACATTAAAAGGCTAATTGCCTTTTTTTGTTTTATATAAAAACATCCACAATTGTGAATGTTTTGTTATATTTTTAATATTTGACCAACACTTAATAAGTTAGTAGTTAAATTATTTTTGTTTTTGATTTCATCAACTGTAGTATTGTAACGATTAGCAATTGAATATAAGTTATCACCGCTTTTAACAACATAAGTTATTTCTTGATTGGAAGTTGGTATTTTTAGTTGTTGACCAATACTTAATGAAGTGCTATTTAAATTATTATAATTCATTATTTCTTCTGCTGTTAATCCGTATTGTCTTCCTATTGCGTATAAATTATCTCCTGATTTTACCGTGTAAATTATATAATCATCGGTAGTTGGAATTGTTTCTGTTGTAGTTGGTATTTTTAGTTGTTGACCGATACTTAATAAATTACTACTTAAATTATTGTAACTCATTATCTCGTCTGGTGTTAAGTTATACTGTCTTCCTATCGAATATAAACTATCTCCTGATTTTACTGTATAAATTATATAATCAATAGTTGGTGGTGTAGTTGTTGTGTTAGGAATTTTTAGTTGTTGACCGATACTTAATAAATTACTACTTAAGTTATTGTAACTCATTATCTCATCTGGTGTTAAGTTATATTGTCTTCCTATCGAATATAAACTATCTCCTGATTTTACTGTATAAATTGTATAATCTCCAGGAACTGGTTGAGTAACATCTTCTTGGGTTGGTATTTTTAAAATTTGACCAATTCGCAATGTATTACTTGTAAGGTTATTGGCTGATTTTAGTTCGTCAACTGTAATACCATATTTTTTAGCAATACTCCACAAAGTATCCCCTGATTTTACTGTATATGTATTTGATAAAACTTGCTCTTCTCCTATATATTCTAAAACTGCTCTAACAACTGCTCCAGCATAATTTTCATAATTATTTTTTAATTGTTCTACATCGTCTCCAGTACTATCTAAAAAACCATATTCAACAATAATAGGTTGTGTTTTACCAGTTTCACGATGAATAAAATAATAATCTTTAGAAGTATCAGAAGGTAATCTCCGTTGATAGGCTTTTCTGATATTTTGACCTTCTTTTTCTAATTCTTCTAAAACTAAATTAGCTAAAGTACTGGTATTTCTAAGAGCATAAATCACTTCTGCACCATCGCCACCTCGCGATGGTCATTGTGTAACTAATTATACTATTTTTTTAATATTTTTGATTGTATTTTTACAAAATCTTTATCTTTCATTTCCCATTCTAACTCTCCAAAAAAAACTATTTTATCATGATAATATCTAAGATACAAAGGGAATTTATCTAATTTAAAAATATCATTTCCTAAATATTTTAATTCAATACGTGGCCAAAATAAATTTAAAAACAACTGATTTGTATGTTCATCATAATATATTTGAGACTCCCAATTTTCGCATGAAAATTTCCCTATATATTTGTTATAATCAAATGCTAGATTACAATCTTGAACTTTGCTTAAAAAATATTCATCTAAAATTATAGAAACATATTTATCCCATTCTTCTTCATCTGTAACTATCCTAGTTTTGCAAATATTAAATTGTTGAACTATTTTTATTATTAATTTTTGATATTCTACTTCATAATTATATATCTCTTCTTCACATATATTTGTCTTTTTACTACTCATTATTTTTTTCATAATATGTTTTTTATGATGAGTTGTCCAAAATTCTCCTCTATTGAAATAAGCTGAAATAAAACTCTTTTTTACATTTTTTCTTTCAAGAAGAATAAAATGTACATCATCATTTTCAAAAACATCAATAATTCTATTATAATAAGAAATTATTTCTTCTTCACTTATATTATTATATAATAAATAATCATGTATATTTTTAAAAAAATTGGAATCTAATATATATATATCATTATCTTTTTTTATATAGTTATAAAATCCCTTCCATTTTTGAATCAATATTTCCATTTCTTTTTTTAATAATTTTTTATCAATAACTTCATATCTTGGTAACTCTAAATTTAAATTTAACATATTAGAACTCTCTTCATGTATCCATTTTGCATTTATATTATTTAATTTTAAGAAAGTATATATTTTTTCGCTTATTGTAGACTTTCCAGAAGTCGAAATTCCATCAACAATAAATATTTTTTTATTAACATTTTTATATTTATAATTATAATATTTTTGAATATTTTCATCTGTTTGTGTTGCCTTAATAAAATTAAATTTAGAAATAAATATTTTTTCTAGCTTTAACATCTGCTTTTTCAATTCATTTACTTTATCATACTTCCAAGAAGTTTCTTTATCTATCAAAGAAATTAAGTATATATAATAATTGAAAGCGGAAACACAACAAGAGTACTCTAATTTAGATTCTAAACACATTTTAACAATTAAATCAATTGTCCTAATAAATTTATCTATATTTTTTTCTTTCGTTAAAGATTTTTTATTAGCTGTTTCATCATAGACATAAAACACATCTTTAACGTAATAAAAATTATTACAATTATTTAAATATTTATATGTAGTGTAAGTATCTTCAAAATTATTATCATCAGAAAAACAATCATAAGTTAATTTTGATGATTTAAATATTTTCAAAAACAAAGGTCCATAAAGAAAGCAATCATTAATTTCGTTAATATCATGTAATCCCGATTTAAAATTTTTACTAAAACAACTAACGATTTTTTTATCATTAGGTAAAATATCCAATACATCAAACATTAAAATATCTATATTTTTTGTTTTAAAAATATTTACTATTTTTTCAAAAACATTGTCATCTATTAAATAATCATCGCTATCGCAAAAAAATACTAAATCACCAGTTACATATTGAAATCCCAATTTTCTTGCTCTACCTACACCTTCATTGTTTTTGTTAATTATTCTTATATAATCATTTTCATATTTTTTTAGTATATCACCAGTTTTATCAGTAGAACCATCATTTATAATAATAATTTCATAATTTTTATAACTTTGATTTTCAATTGAGTCAAGTAATTTTGTAATAGTTTTTTCAGCATTATATACAGGAATAACTACGCTTATTTTCATTACTTATTCCTTTTTAAAACTTTAATATTATTATTTAAATTTATCTCTGAAAATATTTTGTTAACAATATTTTGAATACTGTTTTGTTCATCAAAATTAATATTCAATAAATGATTATATAGAACACCTAAACTCTCATCATCTAATTTATTTAACAACTCAATTATTCCATTATTCCAATTTAGAGTTTTGTATTTCCATTTTAAGCTGTATAACACTACAAGTTTTTTATATAAACAACTATGTTTTGAATAAATTTTTTTTATCAAATCAAGATGTTCACCATTTGTAAGATAAGGTGTAGCTATATAATGAATACTTTTTTCCCCAAATATATTATTAATATAATTAGATATAAAAATTTGGTACAATTGATGATTACTTGCAATTAATATTTGATTTTTACTTTCTTCAACTTGATTAAACATCATCCATAACATATCAATATCTATGTTAAATCTTTGATTATTAATATTTATAAAATAGTCTTTTTGTCTATTTTTAGAAATTAAAATTTCTCGTTCAGAAAATCGATTTAATAAATTACATAACTCTTTTTTTAAAAACAGTGGTGAAATTGATATATCATTTACAAAATTACTATCTATCTTCATATATAAATTTGTTTGTTCATATTCTTTACATTCCCTATTACAACAACTACAAATCATTTTGTTATTTTCCCAATGATATAAATTTCCATTTTTGTTATTAATAACAGATTTTTTTTCTATTTCTACTTTACCACAATCGCATCTTAAAACAATGCCTTTTTTAATTTCAATAAATCCCATATATATTAATTGTTCTATTTTACTTAAGTAAATATCGGTGTAATTTATATCTTTAATAAGTTCATTATAATTTATATCAAATTCTACAATTTTGCTGAGATATTTATCTAAATCAACACTTTTATCATCATATGAATGCAATAAATTAAGTGCTAATACTTTCTTGCATTTCAAAATATCACCGATAACATCACATATAACAGGCGCAATCATCAAACCTGGATTTATTTTATTGTATGGTTTTATTGGCATAGTAGAAATCATTAAATTTTCCATATAATCCCCCTTAACTAACTAAAATAGTCTTGTCTTGTTATAGAATATGTATCAAGTCCCATCATCTGATTTGTATTTTTATCAATCATCCTATTTCTTAATGTTCCTTCATAAATCATCCCTGCATTTTTCATAACTTTGCCACTAGCAATATTTGCAGTAAGATGATTAGCATATATTGTCTCAACATGAACTTGTTCAAAAAAGAATTTTATAACTCTTTTTAAACATTCTGTTGCGAATCCTTTATTCCACCATTTTGATCCAAAACAATATCCTAAGGCTACAGTTTTATTTGCACTATCCACTTTAACAGCAGTTATGGAACCTATAACTTTTTGAGATTCTTTTTCTACAACCAACCATTTATATGAAGTTAGCTCATTGTAACTTTCTTGCCATTTCTTCATTAAATTTATTGCATCGTTAATATCAACATGCTTATTCCATACCACATATTTTGAAACCAATGGATCACTCCCATAATTTTCATATATTTCTAAAGCATCATTTATTGTTCCTCTTCTTAATAATAATCTTTCTGTTTCCAAATTAATACTACCTATATTATTCATACTTATTCACCTCTTTTTGTAATGCTGTTTTACAATCGTTATATATTCTTTTCTTAGATATATTCAATTCTCTAATTATATTTTCACTATTAAAAAATTCGTTATTATTCTTGTTAATTTCATTTAAAGAAATACTTTTAGTAGAATGAAAGCTTAAATCTAAATTTTTTAAGTTTAATAAATATTGTAATTTTTGTATTAAATTTAAATGATAATAAAAATCATTATAAATTTCTTTTGATATTCCAATATTTTCATCTTCAAGATTTCTTATATTTATTGAATCAAGTTTACTATACAGCCTAAAATATATTGCTAAAAAATCATAAAAATTATGAAAAACTAACATTTTATAATATAATTTTAAATCTTTTATCGATACAATTTTTAAATTTTCTTTTAAATAATTATTGTCATTGTCTATAGATTTTATAATTTTCTTAATATGAGCTAGTATATTTTCACTACTTTTAAATATAATTCTTTTTTCTTTATATTCACCATTTAGATTATTATCATATATTAACTCAAAACAATTCGCCCATTCATTAAGATTTAATTTATTGTCATTTTCATTTAAATAACAAATTAAATCATTAATATTTCTTGTAGAATTATAAGTTTCATACATTAACTTCTGTGCGTTTTCTCTGCAGTTAATATATATAATTTGATCATTAAAATAAATTGGATATCTATTAGTGAATATAAAATTATATTGTTTATTACTTATTAATGGCAAATACACAACCATACTATGAATTCTATCTTTTCCTTTAAATTTTAAAATTTTTTGAAGTATATAGTTTACTTTGTTTTCGACATTTATCATTTTATCTAAATATTTATTTTCATAAAAATAATTAAGATCTAAATCACTATATAATGTATTAGAGCCACGAGCAAAACTTCCATTCAATATAATACAACACTTAATATTTTTTAATTCATTAAATTCATTTATAACTTCATAAATAATATTTTTTATAATTTCTCTGTGGTTAAACATAATATTTTTCATTTTTTCTATAGTGAAATTACACATACATTCAAAGTATTCTTTTTCAATATTTTTTAGTTTAGGCGAGTATTTATCAATATATTTTTTTATTAATTTTTCATATTCTTCTAAGTACATAATTTCACCTCACTTATTACAAACTGATTGAAATTACTACTTATTATAGCATATTTAAAATTTTTTTCAATTTTTATGCTTCTTTTAACAAATAATTTGCTTTATTTTGCAGATCACTTTTTAATATCTAGATTATTACTGTCTATATTATAATTTACAATTACTTCAATTATTTTTTTTCTTAATTGAATATTCATATGATATATAATGAACAGCATTAAAATAACATGTTATTGCCCTTCAGTTCAAATTTTAAAATATTCATCTCATAAAAAGATATTCTAAAACTTAAAATAATCATCTAACATTGAATAACATAAATATAAAATATCTTTTCTTTTCGTAAATATTGGATTGAAATATTTATTTGTTAAAAAAATATTAACTATTTTATATGAGTCCATATTCGTAATAAAACAACTCGGAAATATAGTTTTGTAATATTTTTTCAGTGCATCAATTCTTTTAGAAAACTTTAACTCATAATTATTTTTATGATAAAAGCCATAATATTGTCTATACATTTCGTATGTAGTGGAAAATAATTTCAGATTTTTAACTTCAATATTATAAATTGTCTTTTTATTAGTATCTATTGCAAGTATGTCATAATCACCGATTGATTCAGAATAATTCTTATCAATATTAGAATTTATTTGATGTAATTTTTTTTCAATATATATTAACCCTGTTACATTTTTTTTAATAATATCTACAGTATCATATACAATTTGTTTTTCTGATATTTTTTTTACTTTTTCAAGTGTTTTATTTATATTAGGCAAATCTTTTTTAAAAGGAAAATCATATATCAAAATTGCGTATGTAAAAAACTTATGTATTTCAGAAACTAAAGCAGGTGAATAATACACAATATCTCCATCACAAATTATTGGCTTCTGGTCTATTCTATTTAATTGATTTTCTCTATTATAAGTGGCGCTAATGTGTTTTTTATCAATTATAAGATAATTTAATACCTTATTTATTGAATCAGTAGATAAATGAGATTTATTATATTTTTCAATTAATTTAACTAATTTTTCTTTTTTTATCTCAAATACATTATTTTTTACTTTATAAAATTTTTTGGCTGGTATATCTACACATAGACATGAAGATACCTCCGTAAAATCATTTATATCAAATCCCATATCAAGGCTAAAGCTTTTTATATATTCTTTCATTATATCAGATGTTAATATTTTACTATTTGCATCATAACTATTTTCAAGATATTTAGTATTATAATCTAATTTCTTAAATTTTATTTTTAAATTATAATTATCATCAATACTAATATAACCTAGACCTAATTGATAATACATAAAATCTAAGCATAAATTTAAATTATATAATAATTTAGAAATTTTAATAGCATATTCTAAATCGGTGGTATTTTTATAATTTGTTATAGTGCTTTCATCACCTAATTCCTTTCGTTTTTCCAAAATAAATTTTAAGATTTTTATTTGCAATTCTATATCATGGAGTCTGTAAAACAAAGAAGAATCTTTAAGAAAATTACTTCTAATAAAATTAAATTGATTTTTGTCATAAATATTTTGGGACAGAAGTGATAATATTTTTTTTGAAAACTTTATAACAGGAAACTTTAATAATTCTATTTCAAGGATTTTTACTAATTCATTTCTCAAAGGAATTAGTAATTTTTGATCATCTCTAGTAACATATTTTTTAGGCGCCAATCCTATTTTTTTTATAATATTATTTATATATAATTCTTTTACATTGGCAGAAAAATAATTTTTATTAAATATTGAATGTCTATAATAATAATCTAATTGCATTGTCTTAACTTGTAACATAAATCCCTCATTATTTTATTATATAGTGATTATTTCATTTCAATTTCTTTTTCGTCAACATATTCATAGTTTAGTGAGTTATTACTAGTAACTACACTCTCACCTATTTCTTGTTCTAAATTTTTTCGTGCATTACCAGCAATTTGTCCACCACGTCGTGCTACTTCAATATTTTCATTTAAACCTTTTGGATTTTTCTTTTTAGCTATTTCTCTAGTTGCTATTTCCCCTAAATCTGCAAGTGTTACTTCAATGTCACTCATATTGTCTCTTAGAGACTCTTTTCTTAAACCTTTGAATTTTTTATACTCTTTTGCAGTCATTCCAGACCAACCTTTGTATATTTCATTCGTTAAAATCCCATATTCGCTAGATTTGGTTATTCCTCTATTTTTCCATACATCAGTAAGTTGTTTCCTATGCTGAATACCTTTAATACGTTTAGCAATCCATTCCTCATCATGGCCTTTTATTCTGTATAAATCAATTGCTCTTTGTACCGCAATCGAAGGATCAAAAGTTTCATCAATCCTTTCACTTCCCAATTTTGCTAACCATAATTTTATTGGCTCTGCATTCTTACTAGGGATTGATTCAACAATTCTAAACATTCCTTCAATATCAACAACATCAGTTATACGATATTTACCATCTTGTGCTTTCAATTTCAAAGCGTGACATTTTGTCACGGTTTCATTTCCTTCTTCTTTTAAACGCTGTTTTAACTTTCTCCAATACGCATTTTTATCCTTACTTTCCGAAAGAACTCCAACCAAATCAACAACACTTATAAAATATTTTTCTTGTTCTTTATCCCATATTGTTCTAATAGTTTCACTATTAAATATTTTATTTACTAAATGTATTTTATCTTGATTCATTTGTTACCTCCTTTGTTACCATATTTTCAAATTTTGAAAGTTCTACTATATCATCTTTATTACCAACTCTTTTAATATACTCTTGTCCTCCATCTACTGCTATACTACCACAAGTACATCTTTTAAAATCATTTTCTTCTTTAGATTCAATTATATCACCACATTTTTTACATTTTGCTTTATTTATAATTATTTTCTCCATAGTTAATCACCATTAATATTATACCATACATTTGTTCGTTTAACAATAATTTATCTTTATTTATAGTAAAGTTTAGAACAAATTGCTCCGAAGTAACTATAGATATTTATTTTTACCGATTTCCTACATTTTATTTTACCATTTACAACAATATAATATTTTAACTTTGTATCACTAAGCATTAAGTTATTGATTTGACTACTTCTCGACAGTATGTCAAGAAGTTAATATTTTTACAAATATTACTTTTTTTTACTTGTACCCAACTTGGTCACAAGTTAATACTCACTATAAACTTTCCACCAAGTTGGTGGGAACTTTTTAAAATTTACTAAAAATAACTAATTGAATTTTTATATCACTAACTTTGTGCCAACTTGCCACAAAGCTAATAAGCAACTAAACTTTATTATTTTTATTATCTCGCCTTTAAATGTATGAAGTTAGTATAGAACTAACTTCTATAAATCAAATATTATTCAACAAACTGAATTTATAAAAGATTTCAATGTTTCTATCTTTATCTATAATTATTTTACCAATAACAGATTGTAATAATTCTCTACTTGGTTTATCAAGATTAATTAATTCTTTAATTTTTTCTTCATATTTTTTAATTTCTTTAGCAGAATCAATTTTCTTTTTA
>CALVXC010000042.1 GCA_944368805.1 uncultured Bacilli bacterium | reverse complement strand
CAATTGTGCATTTTCCTTTGAAAACACACTATTGTTATAATATTGCACTTATTTGTGCACTTTAGTTTGATTCAACGGCTATTTACAAATTTATTTTGCTTTTTGCTAATTTTTTATTAACTGTTTTAGCTAATAATACATAAATAATTGAACAAATTGGAACACTAATTAACATTCCAACTATACCATATAAAGCTCCTCCGATAATAACAGCTAACATTACCCAAATTCCTGGTAAACCAACAGAAGTACCTACTACTTTAGGATAAATTAAATTACCTTCTAATTGTTGTAAAATAATTATATAAATAATAAAGATTAAAGCTCCTAATGGGTCTACTACAAAAATTAATATTGCCCCAATAGCTGTTCCGATAAAAGCTCCAAAAACAGGAATTAAAGCAGTAAAGCCGACCAAAACTGATATAGTCGATGCATAAGGTAGTCCTAATATTAACATACCAATAAAACATAAGACACCAATAATAACAGCTTCTGTAAACTGACCAGTTATAAATTTAGAAAAAACACGATTAGAAACACTTCCTACTTCTAAAACTTTATCCATTTTCTTTTGAGGAATAAAAGCATATAAAACTTTTTTAGTTTGAAAAAGTAATTTTTCTTTATCTATTAACATATAAATGGCAAAAACAATACCTAAAACAAAGTTAGCAACGCCAGAAACTATTGAAGTAGTTACCCCTAAAGTCATTAAGGCAAAATCTTTAGAATTATTTTTAAAATATCCAAAAAGACTTTCCCATAAATTGTTCCAACCATTTTTTATTGATTCAATAGTATCAGATGATAAATTTAATTTATTAGCCAAGTCAAGTAATTTTTCTTGATAAATAGGAATATTATCAATAAAAATCGTTACGGCATTTTTTAATTCGGGAATAATTAAAAATAATAAGAATACTAAGAAGCCAAAGACAATTAATAAAGTCAAAATCAAACAAATTGGTCTTTTTATTTTATTCCATACTTTATTATTCCTTTTATTTAATTTAGCAAACCATTTTTCTTCGATTAGTTTTAATAAAACATTTAAAACAAACGCAATACATATACCTAAAATAAATGGCATAAACAAAGCAAGTATAAAAAGGATAATATCTAAAACTGTTTTAAAATTTTGTAATACAACAAATAAAACAACAGCAAAAGTTATTAATAATAATATCGTTTTAATTTGTTTTTTATCTAGTTTCATAATTTTTTCTCCTTTCTAAAGTAAGTTTTTTAATATGCTTTTCTTTTTTCATTGGTACATAATCAAATTCTTTTTCTATTCCGAATCTATATTCAGTGAATTCTTCTTCATCAAAAATTTTACAATTAACTGAAGCTGGTTTATAACTTTCGATTATATTAGGATTAAAAATAATTAATGAATCAACTCCAAAATATTTAAATGAATCATCTATTAAATAATTAATAAAAATGCCATCATAATCATTAGATAACTTACTATAATCTAAACAATATTTATATTTATCGCTTTTTTTTAAATATTTATTAATTTTATCTAATTGTTCTTTAGAATTAATATTTAAAATATTAGCTTCATCACTTAATTTTACTATGCAACATTTATATTTGCTGTTTTTAAATCCTTTCATCATTTTTTCCCTAAAATAAAATTGATACGGACTTTCCATCACGGTAAACCAGCGACAACGATCTTTATCTCTTTCAGATAACCATAAAACACCCGTATCAGGCTTATTAGTATCATCATTTTTAGGTGTTTTAAATAAATCAGGATCAATATGATCGTTACCGACATGTACCCATTCTTTTTCAAATATAGCTTCTTCTTTTATATTCTGCACATTTTATGCCCCCTTAAACACCAATATTATAAGTTTTAACATTTAAAAAGTCAAGAAAAAAACACATTACTGTGTTTATTTTTCATTAAATTTATCTACTCCTTCGTAAAAGTTAGATACTAATTGGTTAAATTTGACTAAATTTTTAGTTAATTCTTGTTTATCATTATAGTATTGTTCGCGCTCTTTTTTTAGTTCCTCTAAATGAATATTTAATTCTTCCTGTTTTTCTTGTAATTGTTTTTCTTTATCCTCTAATTCATTACGAAGTTCAAATAATTCATTTTGTTCGGTACGCAAGTTTTTAAACTTATCGTCTAAATCGTTTTCGACTTTCTTTAATTTTTCTTCGATTTCCTCGCGATGTTTATCTATTTTTTCATACTCTTGCTTTTTTTGTTTTTCAAATTCAGCTTGTTCTTGTTTTAACATTTCTTTTTGATCTTGAAGATTAGATCGGATTGCAATATTTTGTTCAAATAAATCAGTAACTTCTTTTATACTGTTGTTAGCTTGTTCAAAAATTTGATAAACTTCTTCAAAAACTTGCTCATCATTTTCTTGATTTGGTTCAGTTAATATTCCAGTTTCTTCGCTTTCATCTTCTTCGTTATTATTTAATGCTATTTCTTCTTCCTCTTCAATATCATTAATTTCAGCTTCTTCTTTGCTTTCATCGTCAAATTCTATTTTATCATCATTTTCGTTAATTGCAATTGTAAAATCATTTTCATTGTCATCAAATTCAAGGTTTTCTTCTTTTTCAATTTCAGATATTTTTTTATCTAATTTATCAAATAATTCATCTAATTCGGTTTCTGATATTTTTTCAGTATTCTTTTTATTCTTTTCTCTCATATTATCTCCTATTCTTTAGGTTGTAATTGTGAAAAACCTGAATTTAATTGGGCAACAATTTGTTTGAAACGAGCGCAAGATTTAGCTAAATTTTGACTTTCTAATTCTAATTTGCGTTCCTCAAATTCTTTATATTGTTTAAATTCTTCTTGCTTAATTTTTAATTCTTTACTAGCATTATCAAGACTTTCTTGAGCTAAAGCTTTTTCTTTATCGAATTGTTTACGATCATTTTCTAATTTTTTATGACCGTCAGCAATAATTTCACTTTCAGTTTTAACATGTTTTTCAAATTGTTCTTTTTCGTTATCCAATTGTTGTTGTTTCATACGTAAATTTTCTTCTAATAATACTAATTCTGATCTTGTTGCATCAGCTTCAGTTTTAAATTGAGCGATTTCACTTTCTAAACGTAATTTCTCACCTTGAATATAATCATCAACTTGTTTTCTACTAGTTTCTAAAAGTTTATTTTGATCAGCTAAATATTCTCTAAAATCTTGTTCTTGTGATTCTAATTTTTCTTTTAAAGTCATCAATTCTTTTTCTTTAGCTTTTAAAATACGTTTGTCTTCTAAAACCTCAGAAATATATTTATTAGCACCAACAACATTTTCTGATAAATTATTAATAAATTCATCAAAACTAACCACTTCATCTTTATTAGCTATTTTAGCTATATTTTCTTCTGGTTCAACAATAGGTGCGCCAATTTGATCGTTTAATTTATCTTTATTAGTCTCCTCTTTAATTGTAGTTTGCAAGCTATTATTATCTTGCATATTTTCTTCACTCATCCCACCTTCAATTGGTGCTTCAATAAATGGTGATTGTTCATCATCAGGTAATGAATCAACTGTCATTGGTTTTACAATATTTTTATCAGTAGCAACTGTTTGTTGTGGTTCGTCAAAAAACACATCGACAAAATCATCATTAGCTACTTTATTAATTTCCGTATTCATAGGAACAGTTGGTGTTTCTTCTGTATTTAAAACTTCAACATTATTATTCATTATATTCCCCTTCTTCCTTACATATTAAGTAATTGGTATTATATTTCTTACCATACTATGTATAGTATAACATAAAAAAAATAAAAAAGAAATAACTTTATAATAATTTTGGTTAAATTTTATTATATTATTCTTTATTATTTAAATATTCTCTAATTTTAATTCTAATTCTTTGAATAGCATTGTCTACTGCTTTAGGACTACGTTCTAAAATTTCAGCTATTTCTTTATAAGAAAAATTATTAATTTTTAAATCAAAAACTTGCTCTTCATAATCAGTTAACATTGCTTTGATTTGTTCAATAAATTCTTTATTAATTTCGCAATCAATAATAATTTGTTCCGGATTATAACTATTGTCACCTAATAAATTTTCAATATTGACTTCTTCCCCTTTTTCGTTAGCTATTTCTAAAGATACAGATTCGTTTAAAATTTTGTGTTTTAATCTTCTTGTAGCAATTACTTCACTAATAATTCTTCTTTCAATACATGTTTTAGCATACGTATAAAAGGTCGTATCTTTCGTATCATCAAATGTCTCAATAGCGTGATTTAAAGCAATCATTCCTTCTTGAATTAAATCGTTTATTTCTAAACCTTTGTTTGAACAATATTTATACATTTTTTTAGCTGTTGTTTGAATTAAAGGTAGATATTTATTATAAAGAATTTCGTTAGCTTCATCGTTATTTTCACTAACATAGTTTAAAAGTTCATAATCATTATAATCTTTATATTCCACAAGTCACCTACTTTCTTTGATAACTAGCTTCAAAAACAACAATAGCTGTTGCTACTGAAGCATTTAAACTATTAACTTTTCCTTTCATTGGAATACAGGCCATTTCATCAATGTTTTCTTTAACTAAACGACTAATTCCTTTCCCCTCGTTTCCAATAATTAAACACACTTTTTCACAATAATCGATTGTTTTATAATCATTTCCTAGCATGTCCGTTCCAATTATTTTAAAATTTCTACTTTTTAATTGTTTAATAGTTGTTACCAAATTGGTAACCATAGCAATCTTGATATTAGCTAAGGCTCCAGCACTAACTTTCATAACAGTACTATTAACACTAACAGAACGGTTTTTAGCAATAATGATTCCGTCAACGCCAGCTGCCTCACAACTACGAATAATAGCCCCAAAATTATGAGGATCTTCTAAATGATCTAACATTACTAAAAATGGTTGTTCTTTAACTAATAAATCATCTAAATCATAATATTGATAATCTGGAATTTCTCCAATAATCCCTTGATGATTGCCTTTAACTAGTTTATCCATTTCACTTTTGGAAAGGTACATTGTTTTTTTCTTATTAATTTTTTTCAATAATTGTTGATCATTAAAATTTTCTACTAAATAAATTTTATTAACCGATTTAATATCCATCTCTTTAAAAACGTTTTTACCATACACTAACATCTATTCACCTTCTAATTCAAATTTATCACTAATGCCTCCTAAATTTTCAACATTAGTATAACCTAATTCTTCTAATTTAGTAAGAGCAATAGCGCTTCTAGTACCACTTTGACAATAGACATATATTTTAGCATCTTTATCTTTAACTACTGAAGATATATTTTCTTCAATTTCTTCTAAGGGTAAAGATTGAGCATTTTTAATATGTTCTTTTTTATATTCACTAGAAGATCTAACATCAATAATAATATCATTGTCACTAAAAGTTTTAATTTCATTACCACATCCGAAAGATAATAAAACTAAAACAATAAGTAACATTTTTTTCATTTTATCACCTTTTTGTTATATATTCCATAATTTGTTCAATTCGATTATAATTTTTGTTTAATTCTAAATAACCAATCAAAGCCTCTAAACCTGTAGCTAATTTATAAGTAACAATATCTGTGTTTTTAGGATGACTAACAGTTTTGTGATTACGCGCTCTTTTAACGATAAGTAATTCTTGTTCTGATAAAAATTTATCAGCAATCATTTCTTTTAGAAATTTAGCTTGCTTTTTAGCGCTTACAAAATTAACAGCAGCTTTTTGAAGTTCGTTTACTTTAATGATTTTTTGATCTATTAAAAACTTCCTAATGTATAATTCGTATACACTATCACCTAAATACGCTAATGTTAAAGAGTTCACTATTTCATCCTATCAAAAGTTATATTTTTAATATGACCATTTTTAACATCATTAACAATAAGCTTATTAACTTTATCATAATCAACAATTCCACCTTTTATTAAGCATCCTCGATTTTTACCAATAATTTCTAAAGTATTTTCTATATTCTCAAAATCAATATTATTTATTTGGTATCGTTTTTGTAAAATATCAGGATAATATAAGGATAATTGTTTTAAAATATAAACAGCTACTTTATCAAGCGGTAGAACTTCTTCTTTAATGGCTGTTAAACTAGCTAAATTAAATGCTACTTGTTCTTCTTCAAATTTAGGCCATAAAATACCTGGTGAATCTAATAATTCGATATTTTTGTTAATTCTAATCCAATCTAAATTTTTAGTTACTCCAGGAGTATTCCCAACACTAGTTGCTTTTTTACCAACTAAACAATTTATTAAAGTACTTTTCCCAACATTCGGAATCCCAACAATAAGACATCTTATTTTCCTTGTTTTCAGCCCTTTAGCAATTCTTTTTTCATTCATTTGATTCATAATAACATTGGTTTGACTAATAATTTGTTGAATACCTTTTTTACTTATCAAATCAACTAAAATAACTTTATATCCTTTTTCTTCATAATATTTAACCCATTTTTTAGTTTCGTTTAAGTCGCATAAATCTACTTTAGTCATTATTAATAATTTAGGTTTGTCTTTTATATATTTATCGATATCAACTATTTTTGATGAATATGGCATTCTAGCATCAATCACTTCATAAACAACATCTATTAAATTTATATTCTCGCTAATTAGTCTTTTTGTTTTTTGCATATGACCAGGATACCAGTTGATTACGCTTTTATGCAACCCCTTATCTTGATTTTCATTCATTTTTATCACCTTCTTCTTTTGATAATTCGTATAATTCTTTTTCATCTCGAATTATTTTAATCAACTCTTCTTTAGTAGGCAAATAAGTTAAATATTTAGATGCATATACATTTTTTACATCATCCCCTAAAGTCATCTCCACTACTGCATCGTCTTTATCTGCACAAAGTAGTATTCCAATAGGTTCATTTTCTCCATCAATCATTTGAGTTTTTTTATAATAATTTACATACATTTGCATTTGACCAATATCCTGATGAGTTAATTTTCCGATTTTTAAATCAATTATTACAAAACATTTTGCTAATCTATTATAAAATATCAAATCTGGATAATAATACTCTGCACCTATCTTAATTCTTTGTTGGCTTGCGACAAAAGAGAAACCTCTGCCAAGTTCTAATAAAAACTCTGTTAAATGTGATAATAAAGCACTTTCTAAATCAGTTTCTAAGTAATTTTTGTTTTCTTTTAATCCAACGAATTCAAATATATAAGGAGTTTTTAAAAGTTCTTCCGGTTGTTTTGCTATTAATCCTTTTTTAGAATCTTCAATAATTAATTTTTTATCAGGAGATATTAAATATCTATCGTACAATTTTGTATTAATTTGCCTATTCAGTTCTCTATATCCCCAATTGGATTTAATAGCTTCTTGCTCATAAAATTCTCTTTCCTCTTTTCTATCTATTCTAATTAATTCTTGAAAATGAGACCAAGATAATTCGGTCGGCACTGCTGACCAAATTGGATATAGTTCATAAAATTTACGCATTCTTCTAATACTAACTGGCGAAAACCCACTACCAAACTCTTTACTTAATTTTATAGACAATACATCTATTACTTTCTTTCCATAACTAGCTTTAGTGCTATTATTAGATAGTTCATAAGTGATTTTTCCAACATACCAATATACTTCTGTCATTGTAGTATCAATATGTTTAATCATTTTTTCTCTTGCACTTATTATCTTACTTCGTATATCCTGATAAATATTTTCAACATCAATTATCTCATTTTCATTATTTACTTTCATTATTTTCACTTCCTTGTTTTAAATTTTAATGTTTATTTACCTTTCTTTATTATATCTGTTATTTTTCTTCATAATCTATTAAAACTACTTTATCTTGCATATATTACCACCACTTATATCTACCTATATTTTCTTTGCATGCAAAACAATTCTGTAATTGTTATTATCTGCACATGTTGACAATGTTAAAATTTGATCTTCTGTACCTACATCTACACCAAAATCCACTATACTTCTTCCTTTTAGTGTATCAATAAAATTCTTAAATTCATCATCTGAACTAAAATAAGTCGTAGTATAATATGTTTCTTTCTTTATTTGATATATTGAGAATACTTTATAAGTGTGGGTACCATTTTCATCAATATATGTTACATTTAGATTATCACTGTTTGAATACCATTCTTCTTTTAATATATCTTTTAAGCTTCCAAACATTGCATCATTTTTTGAATTATGTCCATATATAGTCATATTTTTGTCAGTTCCATCTCTTTTAATTCTATAATCCATAAATATCCAGCCCAAACTATTATATGATTTATCAAAACTATGTTTTAAATAATAATCATTATTACTAGTTTGAACTACCGGATAATCCACTTTTGTATTATTAACTTTTATCCAACCTACTGTTTCTGAGTTTGTATTTTTTAATTTTTCAAAATCGACAGATACAACAGTAGTTTTATTATCTATCACTTGTGTAACTTTTGCATCTTGTACTGCTTCTAAAATTTCATCATTGTGTTTAGCTTCTTTCAGCCACATTGCAATATAGCCAATACAAATAGCAACTATTACAATAGATATTATTCTAAAGCAAATAACTAAAACTCTTCCTCTTATTTTTTTATTTGTTGATTTACTTTTTAAATGTTTTCCTTTTGCTCTACCCATTTATCCTCCTAAAAAATATAGGGCTCTTTAAAAGAGCCCTTCTTGCTTTACTTATTTATTTTGTTTTTTTTTAATAACTATATATGCAACATTTGCTATAACTACTAAAGCTAGTACAGAAAGAGCAATGTATATGTAATCTCCTGTATTTACTATGCCTGGGTCTTCTGGATTCGTTGGCTCTGTTGGTTCTTCTGGGTTTGTTGGAACCTCAGGATCTGTTGGTTCTTCTGGGTCTGTTGGATTTTCAGGATCTGTTGGTTCTTCTTTTGCTGCAACTACAACATTAACTGTTTTTTCTATTTCACCTACTGTTACTGTTATAGTAGCATTTCCTTCTCCTATAGCTGTTAATGTATTATCTGCGTTTACTTTTACTACGTTGTTGTCTGATACTGCAATTTTATCAGCAGATACTTTTACTCCTCCAACTGTTACAGATAAAGTTATATTATCATCTACAGTTATATTTGATGTTTCAACAGTAACTTCTACTGGCCCAGCTACTATATTTCCATTTTCATCTGTTGCTGTACCAAAATCTGTATTTGCATCATCACTATTTACTTTTACTGCTTGTTGACCTTCAGGTGCTGTAATAGTTGCATCAGCAGAAACATTAAGAGTAGAACCATCTACATCATTTACTACTATTGCTGAACTATTTTCTGATTTTATAGTTCCACCTGTTATTTCTACATTACCAGATGTATAAACTGCGTTAGAATTTACACTTGTTATATCTCCACCTGATATTTCAAGTTTTGTGTCTTCATATACAACAAATATTCCACCATTTGAATTAAATGTACCTTTTGTTATTTCTGTTTTTACATTATTTTCTGCTGGTAGACTTTCTCCTTCATAGATGCTTCCTATCATGTTAGCACTTCCGTTAGAATCAAAGTCTCCACCATTAATTGTTAAACTTGCTTCATTTCTAATCATCCAAAATGATGCTGCTGCATCGAAATCACCATTATTAATTGTTAAATTTCCTTTATTGTCTATTATACTCCATGTTGCTGTTTCTGATTGTATAAATTTACCACCCTCAATAACTGTTGTTCCATAGTTGATTATTGCACCATAAACGCCTTTTTGATCAATAGTTCCATCTTTAATTGTTAAAGAACCATCATTTCTAATTAATGGTAGTTGAACAGCCTCTGCTCCTGTTGCTGGTATTATCTGTCCTGTTTTTCCTACTGAATTATCTTCAATTTTTAATGTAGAACCTTCATAAATTTTAATTGTTTCACATCCTGCTGTAAATCCCTGTAATGTAAATCCATTCAAGTCAAGTACTACATTTTCTACTCCATCTTTTCCTATTTCTAAATCTTGTGATAGTTTTGGATCTCCATCTATCAAATCATGAGTTAATTTAATTGTGTATATGTTACTTCTGCTACTCCCCAATCTTCAAAATTTTGTACTGTTGCTGCATACACACCATTTGTTAATATTAATACTAATGCGCTTATTGCTAATAATATTAATACTCTTAAAGTTTTTTTCATTTTTTTTCCTCCTTATTCATTAAAAAATATAATTTTTTTAATGATGTTAATTTCTGAGGTAAATATATCACAACAAAAAAAGGATGTCAAGTAAAATTTTGTAATTTATTATTCTATTTTTGTAGCTTATTGTTCTACTTGTTCTGCATAATCTTGTAAATAACTTAAAAATTGAGAATATCCGATTTCTTCATCACCTTTTGTCATCTTTTCAAAATTTGAGCTAGCTGTTTCAGCTTTTTTTAGCCATATAATTTCAATATTTTCTCCAGTTTCTTTATCCTTACCTTCAACTATTACAGCTCCACTTGTTAATGAATAGCTATCATCTTCTGACCATTTAGCATCTTCTAAAGCTACGTCTAAAATATCTCCAAATGTTTTACCTTCTAGAAGTCCTACTGTTTGGTTTCTTATATTTTGAATATCTTCTGAATAGTTTTTGTTTGACTCTGAATCATTTTTGCCACAACCTGTTAATGTTATTAATATTATTGTTAAAATTAGTATACATGTTAGTTTTAAAGTTCTTTTCATTTTTTTCCTCCTTAAATAGTTATTTTGTTATCAGTTTTTTGAAAAATGGACGAACACTGCTCGCCCATACACGTTATAACTAAAATTTATATTGATTTTTATCTGCTCTATCATCAAGATTTCTGTCATAGTCTGTTGTCCCATAAAACCAATCGGTTTTTCTATTTTTCATGCTACCTTTTTTGCCACTACTTAATCCAATGTTCATAATTGCAAGTACTGGTATTATTATAGCTATAAATGATATAAATAGTGTTATATAATTTGATGTTTGCACAGCTTGACCAGATGTTATAACTTCTAATGCCTTATATGCATCTACTCCAAAGTATGCACATTGTGTAATTAGATATATTACGGCTCCTATCATTTTTCTTTTTGCTATAAAAATTATACATACAAAAGTTACAAATAATATGATTATCTCAAATGTCATATTTATTGGTACTATTGGAAAGCCTGCATCTGTGGTAAACATTAATGCGACAATTAATCTAAAAATCCAAAATATTCCCGCAAGTGCTGTAATAAAATACCCAAACACCTTTTGTTCCCCTCCCTTCAAAATTAATTAGATAATTCATATTTTAATTTTATTATATAATTAATTTTTTTTCAATAGTTTTTTCATTTGTAATATTTTTGTAATATTTATATAACTATAACATCTCTTTTTAGTAAATTATTTTCTACTAGTCCTAGCCCTAACAAAGTACTATTATATATACGATATAAGTCATCTGATTTGTTAACAGATAGTTTCACTCCATTTAGAAAAAGTTTAGTTTCTCTATCATTTAACTTTATATATGGTTGTGCCTTAAATATTTCTTCTATGTTTATAATTTGTACATTTCCATTTTTTATATCATCTAAAGTAACAGAATTTTTTATATCAAACTCATTTACTTTTATTCTACATA
>CALVXC010000041.1 GCA_944368805.1 uncultured Bacilli bacterium | reverse complement strand
TAAATATTGCATAATTCATTATATCAATCTCCTCTCTTTTTTAACAAAATAAAAAGAATATGCATTCAACATATTCTAGTGTTTATAAGATACTAACTAAATTGATATAACCTCAAACTTATTCATTTATAAAAGTTGTGTACTTTTGTGTGTCATAACAAAAACACCATCGCTGTTGCGCAAAATAATTTGTTGATGATTATTGGTTTGATTAGTTAAACTAACTCGAAATTGATCTTTTTCTTTATAAGCAACTTCAACATCATATAAATAACTTTCTTCATTATTTATTATTTCTAAAACACCAGTTAATTTATAACTATCAGCTTTACTAATTTTTTTATCTAAATCTTCAACAATATCTTTTTCACTATTTTTCCCACAACCTATTAAAGATATTCCTAATATAAATAAAACCGTTAAAAACAAAATTTTCTTCATTATATCACCCAATCTTCTTATTCTGTTTAATTATATGGAAACATAATTTATTTTATGAATGAATAATTTACGAAATTTAGGTAAATATATATAATGATTATAGAAAGGAGAAGTTTATGGAAACATTACAAAAAATAGCTTTAGTTTTCACCATTATCGGAGCGATTAATTGGGGTATTATCGGTCTATTTGATATAGATCTTGTAGCTACGCTATTTGGTAATATGTCAATTCTATCCAGAATTATTTATGTAGTAATTGGTATTTGTGGTTTAATTAATATTGGTATTTTATTTAATCACTTAGAAAATAAATAAAAAAAGTAGAAGATTTCTACTTTTTTGTTATTCTAATTTTTACTTTTTTCGTTTTAGGTGTATATTGAACTCTTGAATCAGTACCTTCAACTTGAACGTCGACTTCATACTCACCTTCAGTATAACCGTCTAGATCTAAATAAGCATCAATATCTTCTGCTGTAATACCGTCAATAACTTCTTTTACACCTTTTAAACTAACCGGTATTCTAACATCTTCAGCGCTCAAACCTTGAACACTATATTCTTCATCATCAATATTACGATATTTAATACTAACATTTTCAACATCTTTACTACTAACTGTACCTAAAGTAATATCAACGGTAACATTATTAACGGACATTGATCTAACACCAGTCGGTTTTAATAATTCTAATTTATAAGTACTGTCTTCTTTTAAATCAGTTACATCAACTTCTAATGGTACGAAGCTTAAATTTTCTAACGCTTCTTTAGAACCATAAACCGTTACCTTACTTTCACTAATATTAATTGAACTAATAGCTTTTCCAAAAGTAACATCGCCAGTTGGAATAACTTTTATTGGTAATTCTTTACTAGGTGATTCAACAACTATCTTTGCACTTACTTTTGATGGAACAATTTCAACATCAATAATATTACCTTGTTTATCATATGCTTTTAATGGAACATCTTTTAAAGTAAGTTCTCCAGCTTCTTGTTTTGATAAACTTTCAACATCGACAAGAGCTTTAACGGATGATACTTCTTCTAATTGATGTTCAGCTCCTTTTACAGTAACATTATCACTATCTAATTCAACACTTTCGATAACTAATTTTGGATCTAACATATCTTGGTTAATTATATCGCTAGTTAAAGTTTTCGTTTCAGAAACTTTTGGATAAATAATAACCGTAGCTTCTGATGGATTAACTTCATAATTAATTGATTTTAAAGCTTGATTATATTTAATATTAACTTTATGTGTTCCAGGTTTTAAACCAGTTAAATCGATTGTTATATCATGAGTTGATGATTGTTTAGCGAAATATAAATCAGCTCTACTACCTATTAAAGTGATATCTACATCACTTGGTAGTCCTTCAACAACATAAGCTTCGTCATTATATATAACGTTAATTGGTTGATCTTTTAAAACTTCAGCTGAATTATCAGTAAAATCTAAAATTTTTTGATCAACTATAACAAAAATAACGACTGCTAAAAATAAAGAGACAAACAATAATACATTAGGTTTAGCCAACCATTTTTCAAAGCGACGACCTGAACCGTTAAAATTTTTAGTTAATTTTAAAATAAGTTTAGTGATAGGAATGATTATCTTTCGATCAATAAAACGCCATATTCCGTAGAAAAAATTCCTAATTGCTTTCAGTAGTTTCATCGTCTTTTTCCTCCTCATCTTCAACTAGAATACTTTTCTTCGGTGTTAATTCTTCAAGTAACATTAATTTAACTTCATCTAAAGTTAAATTATAATGTAATTCTCCTCCCATCGCTATTGATAATCTTCCTGTTTCTTCCGATACAACTAAAGCAATACAATCAGTTTCTTCAGAAATACCTAAAGCAGCTCGATGTCTCGTTCCTAATCTTTTACTAATTTTCAAATTATCGCTAGTCGGAAATACAGCCCCTGCACTAGTAATTTTGTCTCCTTGAATAATAACACCACCGTCATGAAGCGGGTTATTTGGGAAAAAGATTGAGATTAATAAATCACTAGATATATCAGCATATATTTTTTTTGATTTTTCAATATAATCATTTAAACTATTATCTCTTTCAATAACCATTAAAGCTCCAATACGGGTTTTCTTTAAATAGTCCATACTTTGAACTATTTCATAGACAACCTTTTCTCGTTCATCAACAGTTAAAACTTTATGACGACCTAACAATTGACTACGACCTAGTTGCTCTAATACGTTTCTTATTTCTGGTTGGAAAATAATTATTAAAGCTAAAGGTCCCCACATAATCACATAATCTAAAATGTAGCCTATTGTTACTAGCTCCAATAAATCACTAATAATTTTTAAAGCAACTACAAATAAAATACCTTTAAACAATAAAGCCATTTTAACATTTTTACGTAAACTTTTTAAAATATAATATAAAACTAACCAAACTAATAAAACGTCAATTAGTTTTTTTATTAAAATTATCACTGAATCTACTGTCATATAATTCCTCCATTTATTTCTAATTAATTATATCATAAAATGTTATATTTTTGAATGGAAACAAAAAAATTATCACAATAATTTACGTTTATTTACTCATTTATATAACAATTACAATGATTATAAACGACAAAACCGTTAATAATTTAACGGTTAAAAATTCCAAATATCATCGTTATTGATATTTTTCTTATTACGTTCTAAACGCAAAGTATCAATATCAGGTAATTTAATATCAATATCAGCAAAATCGTCTTTATCGGTATTTAAATTTTTTAAATATTTTTCATCAAGATTAGTTTCAAAAACAATTTTGTTTAATTCTTCTTTAATAGCATCCAAATCTTTAGTTTGACTTAAAATCTCTTCATCCGTTATTTCTGGTTGTAACATTTTATTAGCTATTTCAGTTTCTTCTTTATTTTCTATATTTTGATTATTTACTACACCTTCATCTGTAGGTGTTAGTTGTTCGTTATTTAAATTTTGATTTGTTATCGGTTCAATATTATTTGAAGCTACATTATCAAAAACCGGTTGTTCAAAATGTGCATCTAAACTTTCATTATTATCTGATAAGTTTTCATAATTTGTTTTAGCAATTGTTTCATTATTTACTCCTGTATTTTCATAAACTTCATTAATGTTTTTATTATCTATTGGTTTATTTTCATAAGAAGTATCAAAAGTATCCTTACTATCTATTGGTATTTCTTCATAAG
Organism: uncultured Bacilli bacterium; assembly: GCA_944368805.1. Classification (GTDB taxonomy): domain Bacteria; phylum Bacillota_I; class Bacilli_A; order RF39; family UBA660; genus CALVXC01. Next base: position 8,643 of record CALVXC010000041.1, on the reverse strand, counting down.
AAGTATCATTAGCTATTTTATCCATTTCTTTTTCTGGTACATTTTCCATACTAGGTTCTGCTTTCATTTCAGCTATTAATTCTGGATTTTCAATATCTTGATTGCTATTTGTTTTTTCTAAATTATTATCTATCTCAATTATATTTTCACCTTTCGTAACTAACGATTTATTAGAAGCCGGACTATTTTCATTAGCTGTTTTCATTGGATTTAAACTAGCTTCAGCTAAATCATCTTCGATAAAATCAGTTGCTAAACCAGCATCTTTTAAAGTGTTTTCAACATTATCTAAACTTTCATCTTTGGTCTTTTCTTCAAATTTATGAGCTTCATTATTTTGATTTGCGCTATTATCTTTAGTATCAAAAGCTTCATTTTCTATATTTGAATCTTTTTTATCACTTTTTAATAAATTATTTTTTTCAGCATAATAACCAATTAAAGCTAATATTAAAACAATACCACCAATTATAAACCAAAGATAATAATCACTTATAAAATTGACTATTGTTTCCATATGCCCCTCCTATTCTTTTAAATTTAATCCTCAGTTAACAAATAATCTTCTCCTTTAAACGGTTCACTAGTTAATAAATTAGGGTAATTTTGTTGTCTCAAAACTTCATATACCATAATAGCTACCGTATTAGCCAAATTAAGAGCACGAATATTTTCATTCATAGGAATACGCATACATGTATCTAAATGATTTTTTAAAATGTGTTTAGGTATTCCTGTACTTTCTTTACCAAAAATTAAATAAATTTTTTCTTTTGGATTACTATAATCAAATGAAGTATGTGTTTTTTTTCCATAACGAGTTAAAAAATAATATGTACCTTTATTTTTTTTGCAAAAATCGTCAAAATTCTCATAAACGGTATAATCACAGTATTCAATGTAATTAGCTCCTGATCGCTTAAGATATTTTTCTTCTAATGAAAAGCCAAGTGGCTTAATCAAATGTAATTTAACTCCCGTTCCAGCACAAGTTCGCATGATATTACCCGTGTTTTGGGGAATTTCTGGTTCAAACAAAACAACGTTTATCATTCTTCAACTATCTCATATACAGTAAAGAAGTTTTTTACATGATCTATCTGTGCACTATCAGAATCTTTATGAAGAATAGCTTTTACTTGACCATTTTCAAAAATAATAAAGTTTATACCACTTTCGATATTAAAACTATCTACTTTTAAATTACTAGGCGCTAAAGTTTTAATTGTATTTTTTAAACCAACATTATCTGATTGTGAAATATCTAAATAAACCATTTGATTATTAATCTCATTATCTAAAACAAATTTTTTTAATTCTTTTTCAAAAGATTTAATTTGTTCATCCTTACTTGATGCCACATAAATAATAGAATTAGGATTTTCTAAAGTATAGCTAGTTAATTCTTGTTGATTAATTTGAGCTAGTAATTCCGACATCACCGAATTATTCTTATAATATTCCTTTCTGGTTTCATACCACATGCTTAAATAAAACACTAAAACTATCGTCAAAATACAGATAATACCATAAATAACGTAGTTTTTAGGTGCGATTTTTTTAGTTTTTTCACTCATTATTATCACATCCATCCTAACAACATTTTAACACATACTGCTTTTATTATCAATTTTTTCCTGATAAATTTTTATATTTCTTTCGACAATTTTTTTACCACGCCAACTACCAGATAAATTTCCATAAACTTTTTTAAACTCTCGATTAGTCATTTTTTCAAAAGTGTTAACATTAATAAATTCTATTCCACTTGGTTTGAATTCATGATAACCTTCATTAAGGTTATCATTATAAGGACAAACTCTCATACAAATATCACAACCATAAATACAATTGTTAAAATTTTCTTTTTCTTTATTAGATAACTCACCCTTTTTTTGTGTTAAATAAGATAAACATTTACGACTATTAATACCAGATTTTAAAATCGCTTTATTAGGACAATTAAGAACACATTTATTGCAATCGATACATCCATTATTTTGTTTATAAACGGGAATATCTAAAGTTAAATTAGTTAACAAACTACCGATAAAAATATACGAACCATATTTTTCATTAATTAATAAACCATTCTTCCCAAAAAAACCAATTCCAGCTTTATAAGCTAGAAAACGATCATCAACTTCTTTAGTATCGACACATTTTACATACTCTAAATTAGGATACTTCTTTTTTAAATAATTAGCTATTTGTTCTAATTTTTCATTTAAAACGAGATGATAATCTTTTCCCCAAGAACTTGATGAAAAATAAACTTCATTTTTAGTTAAATTTTCTAAATGTTTACACGTTTTATAATATGGTAAGGCAATTGTAATAATTGTATCAACGTTTTTTAATAAATGAGAGGGATCACAAACTAAATTAGGGTCATAATTAAAGGAAACATCGTATTTTAAAGCAAATTTTTTTTGATGACGTTTTTTTAAATCTTGATCAATATAATATTTAGAAAAGCCAATCATTTCAATACCAATTGTTTTTGCAAATTTAACTATTTCATCACACATAATAATAAGCGACAACTATAAGTAGTTGTCGTCCTTATCTTGAATTTGATCAATCGTTACAATTGGTAAAACTATATTTTCTTGCTCACAAACATCCTTAAATTTTTCTCTAAAAAGTGCTAATTCTTTAACAATGCTATCAGGATAAATTCGTTTACTTGTTTTGATTGCGTTATAAACGTCTAAAACGTCAACTTCTTTTTTATTTTGAAATAAAGCTTGTGAAAAGCTTTGTGTTAAAACAGAAAAAGCAACATCAGGATACATCGCTGATAACCCGTAAACTCGTTTAAATTCGGAAGTAGCTGATACAATCGATTCAATTAACATTTGGGTAATATAATTATTATATTTAAATCTAACACCAGTTTGTTTTTCAATTTTAGGAAGTGACCCCATCAATATTTTAACGGTTGTTGCTTCATCAGGTTCACTAACATCGATCCTATCAAACCTTCTTAAAAAAGCACGATCACGAATTATATAAGTTTCATATTCATTAGTTGTTGTTGCTCCAATAGCTTTAATATCACCACGATCTAAACCCGGTTTTAAAATATTAGCTAAGTCCATTGGATTTTTGTTTCCGCCACCCATTAATGTATGAATTTCATCAATAAAAATAATGGTTTTTGAAACTGTTTTCAATTCTTGAACCAATAAATTAATGACCATTTCTTCTTTACCATTAACCATCATCTTACCAATTAGTGACGATGAATTAAATTTGATAATGCGATAACCTTTTAAAGCATCAGGAACTTGATTATGAATTATCAAGTAAGCTAACCCTTCAACGATTGCCGTTTTACCTATACCAGGTTTACCAATTAATAAAGCTGATTTTTCAGGTGTTAATAATACCATAATCAGTTTTTTTATTTCTGATTCTCTAGCAATTGCTGGATTAGTTATATAATTTTTAGCTGTCAAATCTTCACCATAATTTTTTAAAATACTAATTGGGCTATTAAAAGTTAGGTTATTATTAACTATTGGTTTTTCTTTTGATTCATCTACATCGATTATTTCTATTTCTTTATCATTCATTATTCCACCTCGATATAACCATTATCTTCAAATTTTTTTACCACTTCATCATAATCAACTGCTCCGACAATTCGATTATAATGTGAATCTTCTTCTCCGTTTTTAATAAAAATAGTTGTTGGCGTTCCTGTAAAACTAATTTGTGATTTAAATTCATTAAGTTGTTCATCGCTCATATCTAACAAATTCAAATAATTAACTTCAACATTATATTTTTTTATTACTCTATTTAAAGTTATTTCATAATCAGCACAATGACTACATTCATCTGAACCAATAAACAAAATAAAACTTTCCTTATTATTAATCATTTCTTTATAAGCATCATAATCAATTTCTTTATAAGTTGATAATCCATTAGAACATCCAAATGATAATCCAACTATCATTAAAGCTATAATAACTAAGACTTTCTTCATGTATAACATCCTTTCATCTTACATATATAATATATCATGTTTAGTATTTATTATCAATACAATTGTTTTTAAAATAACTAAAATTTATGTCATTTAAAAAGGAAATTTTACGAATTTCCTTCTTCAGAATAGACAATTACTTGATCAGGCAACAACATAATTTTTTCGTTTTGTTTAATCAAATCATCTGATGTTACTTGTAATTTATTCATAACACTTTGTAAAGTATCATTAGTTTTTGTAACATAAATATTCATGTTTCTTCTAGGTACAAGTATTTGTTGATTGGGATAAATAAAATCATTACGACCAATTCCATTAATAGCTAATAAATCATCTAAATCAATATTATATCGACGCGCGATAGCATACATAGAATCTCCTTGCTTAACTATATAAGTATCATATAAACTTTGTGTTACAACCGGAAGGACAATATATTGACCAATTCTTATATTTCCTAAATTATTATTTAATCTTCTTATTTCATTTTCCGTCGTATTATTTTTAAGTGCAATATTTTCTAAGGTATCACCTGCTTGAACCTGATAAACTTTATACATAAACTCACCTCAATATATTGTATGTTTTAGATAAAAACGTGACACTCGTGCATAAACTTTATTAAACAATTAATATAACCTAAAGACGAAAGGATTAAAAAATGAATTCTAAAAATATACCAAAAAACAAAAATGTAAAAACTATCATTTATTTCATTCTCCGTTTTTTAGTTATTATTTGTATGATAATTCAATTTTCAAAAGGCAATTATGAAAATGCAATCTTATGTATTTTAACTCTTGTTTTATTTATGATTCCTACCATTATCGATAAAAAATTAAATATTAAATTACCTAGTACTTTAGAAATAATTATTTTATTATTTATTTTTTCTGCCGAAATTTTAGGCGAAATAAACGAATATTATTTAAAATTTGAAAATTGGGATACATTATTACATACTTTAAATGGTTTTTTAATGGGCGCGATTGGTTTTGCTATGATTGATATTTTAAACAGTAATAACAAAATTCATATTTCTTTATCTCCTATTTTTGTTATATTAGTTGCTTTTTGTTTTTCGATGACAATCGGTGTCATTTGGGAATTCTTTGAATTTGGTATGGATTATTTATTTTTAACTGATATGCAAAAAGATACAATTATTTCTAATATTACTTCTACTCTTTTAAATGAAGAAAATTTTAATCAACCTAAAACAATCAATTTTGAATCGGTTGTAATTAATTCAAAACCATGGGTGGGATATATTGATATTGGCCTATATGATACAATGAAAGATTTATTTGTTAATTTTATTGGTGCGCTTATATTTTCAATTACTGGCTTATTTTATATTAAAGATAAAACACATTTATTAAAACGTTTTCTTCCAACAAAAAAATTATAAAAAAATTACTCATAAGAAAACCTCTAGAAAAATCTAGGGGTTTATCTACAATTTTGAAAAATAGTAATTTCATTAATTACTAATTTTTATACTGAACAAAAGTATAAGGATCTTCCATTGTACCAATACCAGAAGAATATAGTAAATTTTTAGTTAAGTTAATAACTAAATTAATTCCTGATGTATTAGAAGCAGTTTTTAAAGTAGCATAACCGTCTATTGCATAAACTAAATGTGTTGTATCAGAGTCTCCAGTTATTGTCCAAAAAGCCCGTTCAAATTCAGCTAAATAATTATAATTGGTACAAGAACGATCACTTGGTTTAGAACAGTTATCATCTAAACTAGGAATAATGTATTCATTTAATTGTAATAAGCCTAATTGTTGCCCTTCAAAAATATTACCGCATTCAATTGAACCATCATTAACACTACTATCTTCACTACGATGAGCCACACATAAGTCTTGAGTAGTAATGACAGTTCTTTGTTCATCAGTAAAAATCTCATCATCTTCATATATTTCTTTTAAACGATCTTTAATACGACTTAATGAATAATTATTGATTCCAGAATTATATTCTTTATCAACGTTATAACGATCATCCCATGAAATTTGCTCTAAACGATCAACTGCAATTATTCTTATCGTTCCATCTTCAGTAATTCTTATAATGCGCCATAATTTATCGGCAAATGATAAATAATTATTAACATTTTCACCACGATAAACATAATCTTCGCCGTCTTCATATAAACCTTCGCCTACTTCGTTAATAACGTCAGTTTCAACTATTTTATCAGCTAATTTTTCGGTTTTATATGTTTCACCACAATCTAAATTTGGTAAATAAACATAATGTTCATTATTATTAGTAACACTAACTTCTCCTTTACAACTAACGCCTTCTTCTAACGAATTATCTAAACTAGAAAGATTGCCACTACTTACTAACTTTTCGATTGAAATACTTACTGTTGAACCATCATTTTTAGGTAATTCATCTTCATGTTTTTCATAATATTCAATCGCACTTTGACGCATTCTCGTTTCAATATCATTATAATTACCTTTTTCGCCTTTGAAAAGAGAAATAACTAAAATAATTACTAAAATTAAAACAAATACTCCGATAATCAATCCACCAAGTATTAAATATTTTTTATCTATTTTTTTTAACATAATTATCCTCCTGCTTAAATCAATCATATTATAACAAATTTTAGAGTTTTATACAATAAGAATTATATTAATAACTATATTTGCCATAATAAAATTAGAAAAAACTATTTAAAAAATAACGAAATAAAATTTTGTATTAAAACACTTTATTGTAGGAGGTGTCATTATATGTTAATTTTATGTTTGCAAATCTTTTTTGCGCGTATTTTAGATGTTTCATTAGGGACTATTAGAACTATTTTAACAGTTAAAGAAAAAAAGTTAATTGCTGCTATAATAGGATTTATCGAAGCAACAGTTTGGTTTATTGTTGTTCAAGAAGCACTTAATACTTCAACTACTAGTTTATGGATTGTTTTTTCGTACGCTGGTGGTTTTGCTTTTGGAACTTATATTGGTTCTTTTATTTCAACAAAATTTATAAAAGGTTCTTTAAATGTCCAAATTATTACTAGTTCTAAGAATGAACAATTAGTTAAACAACTGCGCCAAGAAGGTTATGCTGTATCTGTTATTGACGCTAGGGGTAAAGATGGTAATAAATATTTATTATTAGTTGAGATTGATAAAAAGAATTTAACAAAGTTACAAAAATTAGTTCATAAGTTAGATAATAAGCCTTTTATTATTGTTGATGATACTAAATATGTTCAAAATGGCTTTATTAAATAAAAAAATATTTAAGTCTTTTCCTTAAATATTTTTTAAATTGGATGTCTAAAGATAAATGTAATAATATTATCAATTATAAATATTGTTAAAATACTAAAACATAATATCATTAAAGTTTTCTTTTTTATCTTATCAATCATTTTAATAACTAATGGTTCAACTAAATAAATCAAAAGTAAGCTACCAATTCCAAATGTTAATACTGATCTTAAACAAACATAGCCATCGATATTGAGAAATAACCCTGTATAATCCCACCATTTTTGATGCCAAATTTCCCACATTATTAAACCGGTAAAATATTCTAAAACACCTGTTATTATAATAGCTAACAAGAAAACAATAATTGGATTTTTTCTAAATCTTTTTAAAAATAAAACTAATAAAATCGCTCCAAATCCATAAACCGGTAAATATGGTCCATATAAAAAGCCTCTATTGGTAATTGCTCTTTCATTAACAAAATAAAATATCTCTTCATATAACCAACCAACTATACTTCCGATTATAAATATTAAAAAATAAAACGCGAATACTTTTCCAAAATCAATTTTAATTTGATTATTTTTTTTAACTTTTACTTCTTTCATACTACTCCATACTTTCTTAATCTAATTATAACACATTATTCACTAATATTTAATATTATTTTTTTAAAAGACACTATTTGACACTTATTTATAGATTAATACATAGCTTTATATTAAAAATTTTTAATCAAGACTTAAAAAAATAATTCTAATATAAGATTATAGAAAATTTCATCTTTAAAAATATTACTTTAAACGATGAAAAAAATACTTAACTAAAAAATAAAACTAATAATGAAAATAACAATTAACCATATTTTAGACGTGGTTAACTTGATAATTTTTTTCAATGGTTATATCCTCTTTTTAAATCTTTAATTATTTTTTCAAAAGACTTAATTTCTTTTAAATATCATTTAAAAGTTAAAATTATATCTATCGTTTTACTTCCTTTTAGATTGATTTTTGAACATAAAAAAAACCTTTAAAAAGGATTATAAGCTAAATGGTCGGGAAAACAGGATTTGAACCTGCAACCCCTTGGTCCCAAACCAAGTGCACTACCAAGTTGTGCTATTTCCCGTTATTATTGGCGCGCCCAGTAGGAGTCGAACCCGCAACCTTTTGATCCGTAGTCAAACGCTCTATCCAATTGAGCTATGGGCGCTTATTAATTTTTAAACATTTATGGTGGCTTCGGGCGGAATCGAACCACCGACACGAGGATTTTCAGTCCTCTGCTCTACCGACTGAGCTACGAAGCCATTTGGCGGTCCCGACGAGAATTGAACTCGCGATCTTCTGCGTGACAGGCAGACGTGATAACCGCTACACCACGGGACCA
>CALVXC010000040.1 GCA_944368805.1 uncultured Bacilli bacterium | reverse complement strand
CGCAACTATATGAATTTTCTTAGTTAAATGCAACCTTTTATAAAAAAGGGGTTGCGTTTAGAAAAAAATCTCAGATTATAGTTTATTATTAGTAAACTTATTAATTAAAGATTGACAAATAGCTATTAAACGGTTATAATACTATTCATCTAAAAGACGAGGAAGTGATATAATGTTTAAAGAAAATAACTCTAATAATATTACTTATACTGATATTAAAACTATTTTTGGACAAGTAAAAACACCTGAAGAAATCCAAAAACAATTAGAAAACGGTGAACTCTTAAAATATAATAGTTCTATTTTAACTGATAACAATTTAAGAAATATTTTTAATCGTTATAACTTTTCATTACAAGAAGCTAATAAAGTTTCAGGTATAACTTCTACTATTAAAACACTTATTTCTAAAATTGATACTAAACCTAGAACTGAGTTAAATAGTTTACTTAAATTTTTGGCTACTATAGCTTTAAATGAATCATTTAAAAAAGTATTTTATGGATTATATAATTATGGAAGTGAAACTAATAACAATCTAATTGATTTATTAACTAAAATAAATGAATTAATTGCTACTAATAGTGACATTTTAGTTAATGATGTTGTAACTAATAATGAATATCCTAAAAAAAAGATTTTAAATTAATCTTTTTTTAAATTTTCAACAATTTTTTCTAAATTAATAGCTCGTGAACCTTTAATATAAAATAAAGTATTATTAAATTTTAAAACATTTATAAATTCTTTTAAAACTTCAACATCAGAAAAAGTTTTTACATTTTTATATTGTTTTTTTATTTTTGTAAATTCATTACCAACTAAAAAAATTAAACTATTAGGTATTTTTTTAGCTTTTTTTAATATTTTATAATGAATTTTATTACTATATTTACCTAACTCTAAAACATCACCTAAAATTATTATTTTATTTAATGGTGATTTTTTTATAACTTCTAAACCACCTATAACTGATTCATAACTTGCATTATAGCTATCATCAATTAAAACATTGTTGTTTTTAAGATTTATAATATTCATACGCTGATAAATATCAATAAATTCTTCTACTGCACTTTTAATATCATCATAATTAATATTAAAAAGTAATCCCACTTCAATAGCTATTAAAACATCTGTTATTAAATGTTTTCCTGGAATATTAAAAACAAATTCATAAGTATTGTCATCTATTTCTATTTTAAATTTAGTTTTATTAAACGAACAAATAATGTCATAAGCAATTAAATCATTTTTATGATTTAAACCACATTTAACAATATTACTATATTTTATTTTATTTAAGTATTTATCATCACCATTAATAATTAATGGTCCATTATTCATACCATCTATTATTTCTGTTTTTGCTTTTAAAATTTCTTTTTTTGAACCTAAATTACCAATATGCGCTGATCCAATTTTGGTAATAACGCTAACAGTTGGATTACATAATTTAGATAAATTTGATATTTCGTTTAAATGGTTCATTCCGAATTCTAAAACAATAATTTGATGATCTTCATTTAAATTAAATAAAGTTAATGGTATTCCAATATGATTATTATAATTTCTAGAACTTTTTAAAACATTATACCGTTTTTTTAATATATTACTTATTAACTCTTTGGTAAGTGTTTTACCAACACTACCAGTAACAGCTACAAGTGGAATATTATATTTTTTAAGATAGTATTTAGCTAACAAAAATAAAGTTTGATAGCAATCACCAACCTTTATTACTGTTTTATTAACAGCAATATTTTTTTCCGTTATAATAACACTGCATCCTTTTTTAATAGCTTCATTTATATATTTATTACCATCTGTTTTCTTCCCTTTTAAAGCAATAAATAAATCATCAAATTTTAATGTTCTAGTATCAATACTTATATTATTAAAAGTTACATTTTCATTGCCACTTAATAATTCACCGCCTATAATTTCAAGTAATTTTTTTACTGTCATTTTTTTCACCCTTTGAACAAGTATTAATGAAATATTCAAATAATCGTTTCATTATTTTATCATATTCAATCATTGTTTCTGGGTGCCATTGTACGCCGATAAAAAAGCGTTTATTTTTATCTTCAATGGCTTCAATAATATTATCATTACTTATGCCAACAACTTTTAAATCGGTTTTAATTAAATAATCTTTATGACGACTGTTAACATCTAAATTTTTTTTATTTAAAATTTTATAAAGTTTTGACGTCTCATCTAAAATAACTGAATGCATATATTTATTTTTAGAATCATGATTATTATTAGCTAATCTTCCTAAATTACCATTAAAAAAATAACCCATTGTTTGCATACCTAAACAAATACCTAAAGTTGGTATATCTTCTTTATAACAATATTCTACTACTTTTAAATCATAATCGTAAAACTCATCACCTCCTTGTAAAATAATACCATCACACATATCGATAATGCGTTTCATATCTAAAAAAGATTCTTCACTCATTTTATGAGTATTAATTAAATTTTTACCAAAATAAAATTGTGTTTCCGTAGGATCAATCCCTAAAGGAATTCCACCATTTATAATAACCGCATTACTTATTTTTTTATATAAACACATAATCGGATTTTTACCAGTACTTAATTCTGGTCGTGTAATAATTCCAATAATTGGTTTCATCTTGTCCTCCTCATAAAAAAAATGTCTAATCCATATATTTAGACATCGTTTTCATCATTTGATTAACTTGTTTTTGGCTAGGTGTTCGTCCCATTTGACTCATCATAGCCTTAATCATTTGCTCATTAATTGGTGGATTTTTCTTCATATATTTTTTCATATAATTACGAGCAATAAAGAAACCGGCTATAGCTCCTACTATTAACCCACCTAATACTTTTAATAAATCAAGCAAAAATGCTGTCCAATCCATAAATTACCTCCCTATCAATATTTTACTTTAATTTAATAAATTTTACAACCCTAATTAACTATATTCTATTGTTTTTATTATATTGCCTAGATAACCAAAAGAAATCACGATTTTTAAAATCACAAACAAATATTTTTTGATTATAAAATTCAAATACTTTTAAAATTCTAGGTAAATTAATATTAGATTTTATATATATACGAGATATATTTAATTTAACTAAAGTCTCTTCACATATATAATTATTAACAATTTTAAAAGAATTACCATTTTTCTTAATATGACCATCATATTTTTTATTAAAATAATCTTTTAGGATTTCTAAATTAAAAGGAATACATAATTGTTTATATAAAGAAAAACCATAATTAAGATTTTTCTTTTGTAACTTATAAATATTTTCAAGAGTTTGATACAACATATATCCATCATTTTTATGTAAATCATAAATATCTTGTTTAATATGAAATAGATAATATTCTCGCATTATATCACCGACAACATTTTAACAAAAATTATTTAAAAATATTGTCTAATTAAGTAATTCTAAAATATGTTTTTTTAGCGATTCATAATCAAAATTAACTTGTTTTAAAACTTCTTCTTTAGTTCCGCTAACCCCAAATTGATCAATGGTTATTAAATATTTAGGATCATAAACAAATTGATGCCAGCCAAATGACGATCCTGCTTCCAAAACAATTGTTTTACTACCTTTTGGCAATAAAGCTTGTTTATATTCTTTAGATTGTTCTAAAAACAATTCCATTGACGGCATACTTACAACTCTAATATCTAAACCATTTTCTTTAAATAAAGCCTCGGCTATATTATAAGCAACATTTACTTCTGACCCGGTAGCAATAATAATTCCACTAGGCATATTTTGTTCTTTTCTAATAATATATGCTCCAGCTTTAACGTTACTAGCGCTTGTAGACGGTAAAAATGGTAATTGATCACGAGATATAATTAAAGCACTAGGATGAGAATTAGTATTTAAAATTTCGTTCCAACAACCAACGATCTCTTTACCGTCAGCTGGACGATAAACATTTAAATTTGGAATCGAACGTAGCATAGCTAATTGTTCAATCGGTTGATGCGTTGGTCCATCTGGACCGATTGCTACTGAATCATGAGTAAAAATATATATCGTTGGTAATTTCATTAAAGCTGCCATTCTTATTGCTGGTTTCATATAATCAGCAAAGGCCAAAAAAGTTGAAGCAAATGGTCGTAATTTTGAAAGTGCTAAGCCATTTAAAATTGATCCCATAGCCCCTTCTCTTACGCCAAACCAAATATTTCGACCACTATAATTACCTTCTTTAAAGTTACTAGAAGACTTAATAGCTGTCTTAGTTGAACTAACTACATCCGCACTACCGCCAACTAATATTGGCAAATGATTACCTATTTCAGATAAAACTTGGGAATTAATATCACGCATTGATGAATTAACATCAAATTGCCATGGAAAATTTAAAATATTAGTTTTTATTCCAGTACTAAAAAAATAACGTAAACTTGCATCATTACCATTTAAATAACTTTTAACATATTCTTGATAATTATTTATCCATTCATTATATTTAATATTACTACGTTTATTAATTTCACTTCTAAAATAATTCATTGCTTCATTATCGACATAAAAAGCCTCGGGATTAATAGTTAAACGTTTCTTCAATTGAGCAATATCATCTTTAGTTAATGGTTTACCATGCACTTTATTAGTCCCTTCTAACAAAGAATTTTCACCAATTAAAGTTTTAATTTCTATTAAAGATGGCCTACCTGAATGTTTAGCTTTAACAATAGCTGTATCAATTGCTTCAATATCATTACCGTTTTTAACTAAATCAGTATGCCAACCCATAGCTTGAAAACGAGCACTAACATTTTCAATAAATGTATTAGAAGTATCACCGTCTAAACTTATATTATTAGAGTCGTATAAAACAATCAAATTATCTAAATTTAAAGTTCCAGCTAAAGATGCAGCTTCATAACTAATCCCTTCCATTAAATCACCATCGCCAGCTAAAACATAAATTTTATAATTAATTAAATAACGATCAGTCTCATTATGCATTTCTTTTGGAAAAGTATATTTTTCTTGCAACATCTTTTCAGCAATAGCCATTCCTACTGCACTTGCAAAACCTTGACCTAATGGACCAGTTGACATATCAACACCTGGCGTTATACCGTATTCAGGATGTCCTGGTGTTTTATAACCAACATGGCGAAAATGTTTCAAATCATCTAAAGATAAATTAAATCCAGCCATATATAAAGTAGCGTATAATAATGCTGAACCATGACCAGCTGACATTATAAAACGATCACGATTGAACCATAAAGGATCATTGGGATTGATATTTAAATGTTTAGCATAAATCGTATAAATAATTGGAGCAGCGCCTAAAACGATTCCAGGATGACCACTATTAGCTTGATCAATCATATCAATACCTAAAGATTTTAAATTAGCAATAATCCTCTTCTCCATTTTGAACACCCTCTTTATCATCATCATTATATCAAAAATGAATAAGATAATAAAGCTTTTTTTACATATTTACAGCAATTTCTTGATTGTTTTCTTTAACATTTTCGTCTAATTTAGCTGTCATATTAGAACTCATATATGTTAAACCTAATACCACCACCATAAATAAAATAATCATTTTACTTTTAAATATTTCTTTCATAATAAGTCCTCCTATCTGATTTTATCTTATCACGAACTTTTGTTCGTGTCAATACTTTTTACAAACGTTTGTTTGACTTTTTGTCAAGTGTGTGTTATAATGCTTATAGATTATAAAAGGAGGTCATTAATGGAAACATTAACTAAAAGACAAAATGAAACTCTAACTTTTATTAAAGAATATATTGTAAATCATGGTTATCCACCTACAGTTAGGGAAATCGGCGAAGCTTTAGGTGTATCTTCTCCTGCTACTATTCATGCTCACTTATCTAATTTAGCTAATAAAGGTTTTATAAAAAAAGAAGAAACTAAAAATCGTGCGATTGAATTGTTAGTTGAAAATGAGTACGAAAAAAAGGACGATAACATTATCGACGTTCCTTTACTTGGTAAAATAACAGCTGGAAATCCTATTGAAGCAATCGAAACACCAAATGAATTTTTTTCCTTACCTGCTTATTTAGTACCTAACAATCATGAAGTTTTTACTTTATTAGTTGACGGTGATAGTATGATTAATGCTGGAATATTTGATGGTGATATTGTCATTGTCGAGCGTTGTCAAACCGCACACAATGGTGAAATAGTAGTAGCTATGACCGATGAAAATGAAGTTACTTTAAAAACATTTTACAAAGAAAACAATTATATAAGATTACAACCCGAAAATGATACTATGGAACCTTTTATCTTTGATAACATAACAATTTTAGGTAAAGCTATTGGTTTATATCGTAAATTATAAAAAACAAATGAAATCATCATTTGTTTTTTAGTTTTCTATAACATTAACAATAACTTTTAAACTACGTTTATTACCAGATTTATCAGTTACAGAGTATTCTATTTCGTATGTTCCAGCAACATTAATATTAACGTTACTTTGAACAATTATTTCGTTAGTTAAATTGCCATCAACATTATCACTAGCAGTCGCAGTAGGAATTGTAAAATCACTATCTTTAATAACTTCCATTGTAAATCTTGAAGTATGATTATTTACAGTAATTACAGGAGCTGTTTTATCTTTTATAATAACTTTTCTAGTTACTGAAGCAGTTGTACCATTACTAGTAACTTGGTAAGTTATAGTATATGTAGCTATATTAGTAGTATCTATTTCTTGAACTATTTGTCCATCTTTTTCTATCGTTTTAGTTATGTTCTCATCATCGATTACACTACCCGAACTAGAAGTAGCTTTAACTCCAGGATCTAAAAAAGAATCATTTAAATTTATTTCAATTGAACTTCCGCCTTTTAAAATAATGCTAGGTCCATAAATATCATTTTCACTACTACAACCGCTTGGAATATCATCATCTAATACTGTATAGACATAATTGTTTTTATATCTTTTAATATCAATATACATACAATTAGGAAATAATTCTTGCGTAATAGGATTTTGAATATCTTTATCAATATAACCTCCTTGTTTTAACGCTCCCAAAGTTATGGTGATCGAATCATTTTCATCAACTGGTAAATCACTAGCGTGGTTAGCTGACCAATCTTGAGCAGCTTTTTTTATTTGTTTAATTTGAGCATCATATGTTGTCTCTTTACTATTTTCTAAAGAATCAGTTATAACAGGAGTTAGAATTAAAACGATTATTCCTAGTAAAACAAAAATACCCATTAGTTCAATTAAAGTAAAACCTTTAGCCTTCATATCTAACCTCCTATAATAAGTATAATTTAATTATAAATCAAAGTCAAGAAAAAATATTTATCTAAATAAATAGAAAAAAGCGTCTATCTAAAAACCGATAAACGCTCCATAAATTAAGAAAGCTACAAAAATTAAAGTTACGATCCAACCATTAATCATTTCTATTTTTGTTGATTTATATTTAATTCCTAAAGCAATCGTAATAAATAGTCCACCTAACAAGCCACCAAAATGAGCTGCTACATCAACATTAGCAATCATAAATCCTAATAATAAATTGATAATTATTAATGGTATTATTTGTGAACGCATAACAGTTCCTAAATAAACACGATAATGATAGCCAAAATATAATAGTGAACCTAAAAGGCCAAAGATTGCTCCACTAGCTCCAACACTAATACCTGATGTAAATAACATCGATAATAAATTTCCGGCTAAAGCACTAAATAAATAAACAATGATATAGCGCCCTTTACCTAGAAAGCTTTCTAATTGCGGTCCGATAATATATAATGCATACATGTTAAATAAAATGTGAAATATCCCTCCATGCAAGAAAGCCGAAGTTATTAATCTATAATATTCACCCTGTAAAACAGCATCAGTATTCATGGCTCCCATATTATAAAGAACTAAACTATCCATATTAAAATAATTACCACTTAACATTCCTGTTAAAAGATAAGCTAAAATATTTATAGCTAATAAAATATAGGTAACTATTGGTGTTTTCATTCGAAAAACATCTTCAGCTTTTTTAGCTTCTCTTTCATTTTTACTATTAATATCTTCAGTTAATTTCATAAATAATTGAAAGCCCTTTTCTTTATAATCATTTTCTTTAGTAATACTTGGAAAATATTTTTTAATAAAATCATATTTATTTAAATCTTTAATATTATTAACTTTAATACAAGTAATATTATTACTATAATCACATTCTTCTAAATGAACATTATCTCCTAAATTAACAAACAAATTTAAAGAATTAACTCGAAAAGACAATGTTTTTAATTTTATTTTATGCATAATTCTTTTGGTTTTAAAAAGATCAAATTTAAATTGTTCATTATTATGAATATAATTAGATACAATTCTGACTATTTTATATTCGCTTTCTAAATTTTCTAACCATATTTCATTTTTAACACCATATAAAACAATAGGATTATAACCTTGTTCAGTTATAAAATAATGAAGCAATTTCATAATTAATTCGTCTTCTTTTTTAATTGTTAATTCTTGCATATTTCACCTCTTTAATTAATATTATTTTAATATAAATTATTATAAATGTAAAGGATGATTTATAATGAAAATAATTAAGTTTTTACTTTTATTACTTCCATGGTTTATTAGTACTTTATTAATAAAAGATACTTCTTTTTACCAAAATCTTAATTTACCTTTTTTTGCCCCACCAGCAATTATTTTTATAATTGTATGGCCACTTTTATATTTATTTATAACTATTAGTACTTATAAAATATATAATAATTTTAAAGTTTCAGAATTAAAAAGTTATAATATTAGTTTAATAATTAATTATTTATTTAATCAATTATTTCCGATAAGTTTCTTTGTTTTAAAAAGTCCTTTTTTAGGATTTGTTAATACATTACTAGTTTTAATTAGTTCATTATTACTTTATGATGAAACTAAGAAACTTAACTTAAAAAGTTCTAAATGGTTAATTCCATATCTTATTTGGAATATATTCGCTTTAATTTTAAGTTTAACTGTTTATTTTATGAATTTTTAATTTTTTCCAAAATATTTTTAAAACACTCTGGTAATTCACTTTTAAATTCAAGATATTGTTTAGTTCTAGGATGAATAAAACCTAATAAGTATGCATGTAAGCATTGACCAGTATTATCGATTAGTTTTCTATGACCGTATACAGGATCATTAACAACTGGGTGCTTAATATAATTCATATGAACTCTAATTTGATGAGTTCTTCCTGTTTCTAATTTTAATTCAATTAAAGTGGCGTTTTTAAAACGTTCTAATACTTTAAAATGGGTTATGGCTTCTTTACTGTTTATAGCTGTTACAGCCATTTTTTTACGATCTAGCAAATCACGACCAATAGGAGCATCAATGGTTCCAGTATCATGTTCAATTACGCCCCATACTAAAGCTATATATTTTCTAGTAATCGTTTTTTCTTCTAATTGTTTAGCTAAAGAAAGATGAGCTTCATCATTTTTAGCAATCATTAATAAACCGGTTGTATAAGCGTCAATTCGATGAACAATTCCAGGACGAAATTCATCGTTAATTTTACTTAAATTTTTAGTGTAATAAATTAAACCATTAACTAAAGTGTTTTCTTTATTACCTAAGGCTGGGTGAACAACTACTCCATTGTCTTTATCAACAACTAAAACGTCTTCATCTTCGTAGACAATTTTAAGATCCATTTTAGTTGGTTTTAATTCATTGGTTTCTTTTATATATTCAAATTCAATTATATCATCTTGTTTAATTAAATAACTATTTTTAGTTGGTTTATTATTAACTAAAACATAGTTATTTTTAATCATTTTTTGAATTTTACTGCGACTTAAGTTTAATTCTTTTGTTAAAAAATCATCAATTCTTATGTTTTCTTTAGTTACGATTAGTTTGTTCATTTTTATCACCTTTTAATACTTGAATTATTATTAAAAACATTCCAATAACGATCATTATGTCAGCTAAATTAAATACAGGAAAATAGTAGTTAAATATTTTAAAGTCTAGATAATCAATTACAAACCCATGAATAATACGATCGATTAAATTACCAATAATTCCCCCGGTTAATATTCCATAACTAATTTGTTCTAAATTAGTTAGTTTTTTGTTTTTAATTAAGAAAAAATAAATTAATAGTAAAGCAAATATGCCCACTAAAATTAATATAATACGATTACCACTTAAAATACTCCAAGCTGCTCCATCATTTCTAACATAGGTAATGTAAAAGAAATCTTGAATAATTGTTATTTTTTGGTGAAGTTCTAACGTTGTGATAAAGAATTTTATAATTTGATCTAATAAAACAATTACAACGCTTAAAGAAATAATTTTTTTCATGTAATCACCTTTAATATTATACCATGTATTAAAATTTTTACCAAATTAAAAGATGTTATTTTTTTAATAAAACAACTAAAATAACATCTTCACCGATTTTATCAATTTCTTCCCATTTAATTTCTATATCATTATTACCTGAAAAAATAGATAAAACTTTTCTTTTTTCAACAATTAAACTTTCTATTTTCCCATCACTACTAACTAAAACATCAATGATATTTCCAATTCTTTTACCACTTGTAAGATCGACAATATCTTTCCCTTGTAAATCTGATAATCGCATTTTACCACCTATTAAATTTTATTTTAAAACTAGTTAAATATGTTAATTAATCATTTTTTTAATATTATCTAAAGCGCTTTTTTCTAAACGGGATATTTGGGCTTGACTGATACCAATTTCATTAGCTAGTTCCATTTGCGTCTTACCAACTAAATAACGTTCGCTTAAAATATATTTTTCTTTTTCTTTTAATTTACTAATTGCTTCTTTTAAAGAAATTCTGCTTTCTAAATCATAGTTTTGATCGGTTTTATCTTCTAATTGATCAGCTAGATAAATTGTATCACCACCGTCATTATAAATAGGCTCAAACATACTAATTGTATCTTTCATCGATTCTAAAGCATTAGCTACTTCGTATTCTGTTAAATCTAATTTTTTTGCAATCATTTCTACTGTTGGTTCACGCCCTAATTCGTTGGTTAATTGTTCTTTAACTTGTAAGGCTTTATAAGCGATATCTTTGATGCTACGGGCAATTCTAACGCTATTATTATCGCGTAGATACCTTTTGATTTCTCCTAAAATCATTGGACAAGCATAGGTACTTAATTTTAATCCATATGATAAATCAAAGTTATCAATTGCTTTAATCAAACCGATAACTCCAACTTGAAATAAATCGTCCATATTATCGGTTCTATTAGCAAATTTCCTTAAAATAGATAAGACTAATTTTAAATTGCCATTAATCAACTTTTCTTTGGCGTCCTCATCACCAGAAGCCATTTTTTCAAATAAAACAATCATTTCTTCATTAGTTAATACTTGAATATTCGCAGTATTCACGCCACATATTTCTACTTTATGACGTGCCATATTAACTCCTTTCATATCTATCTTGATACAAAATGGAAATTTTTATACAAAAAAAAGACCTATCTTAAGCGGTCATTGATTTATTATTTAAATCAAATTTATCGTTTTTTTCTAGATAATCTAACCATTCTTTTACATCTAATCTTTCTTTAAAAAAACTATTTCCTTCATTAGCTTTAGTTATTAATTCGTTATCAATTTCTTGTAAATCTAATTGATTGTTTTTTTCTAAAGCTCTTTTTTCTAAAATACAATAATTATTATATTCTTGTTTTTGAATATATTTTATAACACAAGTGTGTTTATCGTTTTTTAATTTTATCGTTTCTTGATTAAGCATATTATAATCAGTTACGGAAATATTATTTATTTGAGCAAATAAATTATTTAAGTAATTTTGATCTTCAGCTGACTCTGGCTCAATTATATTTATCCCTGTTTGCAAGTAATCTAAAATTTTATGGGCGATGGTAAGATTGCTACTACTTAATTCGGTAATTATTCTTTCTAAAGTCATATCACGCTTATCCATAGGAATTTGTTTGATATAATCAAAAAAATCTTCAATAGCGTCTTGATATGTTAAAATATTTTCTTTTACCATAAAATCACCTACTACCTATTATATGTTAAGTATATCATAAGTGTAATAATTTTTCAATTTATTTTTTTTGAGAAAATAAACTACTTCCTAAAAAAATCATAATTAGCAATACTAATAATATAATGATTATATTAAGGCTTAATCCTAAATCAATACTTCTACCTACGTCAATAGGATTGATTGCTAATAAACAAAGACTATCAAAACTATCAAATTTTAAGTTTGGTAACGATTGGTGCATAGTTTGTCACATCCTTTCTATGTATATTGTTTTTTAAACTTCAACATCCTTCATAACATAATTTTTTCCATATTTTTCCTCCTTTTAAGTCAATCGAGTAGAGAAAATTAAAATAGATTTTCTCTATTTTAATTGGTCCCTCTCACACCACCGTACGTACCGTTCGGT
>CALVXC010000039.1 GCA_944368805.1 uncultured Bacilli bacterium | reverse complement strand
TGCTCACCATTGACAATATTATAATTACAAAACTAACTGCACAACTATTGTGCACTTCTTATTTTAAAATACAAATTTGTAAATAGCGAACTAAAAATTTATTTAAAGATAGATTTTTAGTTTTTTAAATGTTATAATAGAAAAAACTAATAGGAGGTGGTGGTATGACGCCACACATTGAAGCGAAAAAAGAAGATATCGCTAAAGTGGTAATCATGCCTGGTGACCCATTACGGGCACAGATGGTAGCTTTAAAATATTTAAAGGATTATAAGGTAGTAAATACAGTTAGAAATATGTTAGCTTATACCGGATATTATAATGGTAAAAAAGTAACTGTTTTTGCATCAGGAATGGGAATTCCTAGTATAGGAATTTATGCATATGAATTATATAAATTTTACGATGTTGATACTATTATTCGAATTGGAACTTGCGGTAGTTTTGATAAAGAAGTTAAACTACTAGATATTATCTTAGCCGAAAGCGCTTATAGTAATTCGACTTTTGCTTGGTCGTTTAATAACGTATGCGAAAAAGAATTTTATGCTTCAAGAGAATTAAATGACCATATTGAAAAAATTGCTAAAGAAGAAAAAATTCATGTTCATCGTGGTCGAATTATTACTAGTGATGTTTTTGATATATATGTTGATCACGAAAAATTCATTAAAAATTATCCTCAAGATTTAAGGTATTTAGCTTCAGAGATGGAAGGTTTTGGTTTGTTTTTCTTAGCCCGCCAATTTAATAAAAAAGCTAGTTGCTTATTAACTGTTGTAGATTCGTATGAGAATAATGAAAGTATCAGTAGTGAGGCTAGACAAAAGTCTTTACACACAATGATTGAACTTGCTCTGAAATCTTTATAAAAAACAAAAAGTTACATATACTAACGTTAGAGGTGGACTAGAATGAAATATGTAAAACATGAAATGGGATCTTATAACTTACATGTTATTAAGACTGATCATTTTAAAACCGTTAACATGCGAATTATGTTTAAAAGAAAAACAAAAAAAGAAGAAATTAATTATCGTAATTTTTTAAGTTTAATTTTACTTGAATCAACAAAAAATTATCCAACTAAACGTGAAATTGAAATCAAATGTGAACAGTTATATGCATTATCGTGTCGTAATGAAGCGTTTATTTCGGGTAATTATTCTATTATTAGCTTTGATAGTACTTTTTTAAATGAAAAATATACCGAAAAAGGATTGTTTAAAAATATTTTTGAGTTTTTGTTTGATATTATTTTAAATCCTAATATTGTAGATGGTAAGTTTGATTATAATAGCTTTGAAAACGTTAAAAAAAGCTTAATTAACAATATCGAATCAATTGCTGATATTCCTGATTATTATAGTGAAGATAAAATTTTAGAAATTGTTGGAAAAGGGACACCAATTGGTTTAAAAAACGAGGGTTATTTAGAATCAATCGATGAAGTAACAGAAAGTAATTTATACGAATATTATAAAAGCGTTATTAAGAGTGATAATATTGATATTTTTATCATTGGTGATATTGATGATGAGTATATCAAAAAAATAGTTAGTCAAACAATTCCAATCAACACTTTGAAAAAACCAACAGGTTCTCATTATATTGAACATGAAAAGATAAGGAAACGTGCACAAGTGATTCATGAACAATCAGAATATAAACAAAGTCAATTATTATTATGTTATAAATTAGATAAATTAACTGACTTTGAAAAACAATATGTTATGCCGTTTTATAATTATATATTAGGTGGTGCAGGGGATTCCAA
Organism: uncultured Bacilli bacterium; assembly: GCA_944368805.1. Lineage (GTDB taxonomy): Bacteria > Bacillota_I > Bacilli_A > RF39 > UBA660 > CALVXC01. Next base: position 10,944 of record CALVXC010000039.1, on the reverse strand, counting down.
ATTATTTCAAACAGTTAGAGAAAAAAATTCTTTATGTTATGGAATAGGATCTAGACATATTGTTATTGCTAATTTATTAGTTATTAAAGCTGGAATTGATGCTAGTAATTATAAAAAAGCTGTATCGTTAATTCGTAAAGAAGTAAAAAATATGGAAAAAGGTTTATTTGATGAAAGTGATGTCGAAAAAGCTAAATCGGTATTACTAAATACGTATGAAGAGCTAGAAGATAGTCCGGCTAATGTTATCTCTGTTTATATGTTACATGAATATTTAAATAAAGATTTATTAGATAAACGTGCTAAAAATGTAGAAAAAGTAACAAAACAAATGATTGTTGATTTAGCTAAAAAAATTCATTTAGATACAATCTATTTTTTGGAGGGAAAACATTCATGAAAAAAAAGAAACTTGATGGTTTAGATTTAACTGTATTTGAAGAAAAACTCGACAATGGCTTAAATGTATATATAGTTCCGATGGAACATGTTAAAGGAATTTATGCAACTTTATCAGTAGATTTTGGTGGCGATAAGGAAACATTTATACCAATAGATGGTAAAAAAATGGTTAAAATGCCTCGTGGAATCGCTCACTTTATTGAACATCAGTTATTTAATCAAAAAGATGGTAGTGATATTTTTGCTTATTATAGTGAAAGAGGAACTAGTTGTAATGCTAATACACGCAATAATAAAACAACCTATTTGTTTTCAGGAGTTAATTTTTTAGAAGATAATATAAATAAGTTATTAGATTTTGTTTTTGAACCTTACTTTACTGATGAATCAGTTTCCAAAGAAAAGGGAATTATTGAAGAAGAAATAAGAATGTATGATGATGATCCATATGCACAAATACTATATCATTCTTATGCTAATGTTTTCAAAGAACATCCATTAAAAGCACCCCTTATTGGTACAAAAGAAAGTATAAACAAAATATCTAAAGAAGACCTTTATACTACTTATAAAACCTTTTATCAACCATCTAATATGTATTTAATTGTTACTGGTAATATTGATCCTAAAAACGTTATTGAAATTGTTAAAGAAAACCAAAAAAACAAAAAATTTTCTAAACCACATAAAATTGTTACGGCTACATATAATGAACCAGATAAAGTTGTTAAAAGAAAAGAAGTTTTGTCAATGAAAGTATCTGTACCTAAAGTAGCTATTAGTTTTAAGATAAACATTAATAAAATTAAAAATATTAAAAAACATGAAATTTTATCTTATTTAACATTTATCTTTGATACTAAATTAGGTCCAACTTCATTATTTCTAGAAAATTTAAAAAAAGACAATGTAATTATTGATAATTTTTATATGTCTTATATTGAAACTGATATGCATGTTTTATATTTAATTCAAGCTGAAACAGAAAAACCACAAGAATTAACTGATAAAGTTTTAAAAGAAATGCAAGATTTAAATATCACAGAACAAGATTTAGAAAGAAGACGTCGTGTTTTACTTAGTTATCAAATTTTAGCTAGTGAAAATATTTATCAAGTTAATTTAAAGCTTATGAATAACATATCTAAATATGGCTGTATTTTATATGATGCTTTTTTAGATATTAAAAATATGAATATGAAACAATTTAAATATGTTATTAAAAACATTTCTTTAGAAAATTATAGTGTTTTGACTGTTGAAGCAAAAAAATAGTTGCAAACAATTTTAAAATATGTTACTATTATTAATGTTAAAGGAGGCCTTATGGAAATTATATTAATTATTGTATCAATTTTATTAATTACTCTTGTTTTACTTCAAAGTGGAAAAGCCCAAAGTGCTTCTAATGTTATTAGTGGCGGTAATGATGCTTTGTTTGCCAATCGTAAAGAACGTGGTGGCGAATTATTTATTACTCGTTTAACAGTTTGTTTAGGAATTGCATTTTTTGTCCTTTGCATAATTATGAGTTTTTAAAAATAAAATAAATAATTAAAATCTAAAAGTAGACAACGTCTACTTTTTAAAACTAATTTTTATGTGGTCTTTTTTTAATTTTATTTAATATAATAAAACATAGTATAGTGATAAGAGGTGTATTAATGAAAAAAATGATTGATTATTATAAAGAATATAAAAATCTTTATTTAAGTTTGGAACAAGTGCGAACGATTTTAAATGATCCAACAATGATAATGGAGTTTAGAATTAGTGATGATGAACAAGGTATACCACAAATAAAATTAAAATTAACTAATACTTTACCAGAAATTATATGTGATGATTTTAAAATACCAAAAGAAAATAATAAATCGTTATTAGAAATTATTATGAGTGATTTTATTGAATGCAGTTTTAAAAGCGAAATGATTGGTTCTAAAGTTGCTATTGAGCATTTTCCTGGTTATGTTGAAACACGAAGTCAAAATCAAAAATTCAAATTTGTTTTAGGGAACTTAAAAGATTATGAAGAAGTTGCTTCATTAGCGATTAATGTTTTTCAAAACCATAATTTAAAAGTACTACAAAAATCAAGAGAAAAGGTAAATATAAAAAAATTGACAAAATAATGTAAATAAAAAGGATAATTGATTGATAAATTATCTTTTTTTTGTTATACTATAAATGATAGGAGAGGATTTAATGAGAAAAATATTAAAAAGTTTATCACTTGCGTCATTATTGTTATTGTTAAACCTAAATATTATAACGGTTGATGCAGCTTCGCTTAGTTCATCTGAAAGTGAAACACAGGTTTGTAATAGGGAAATACATTATTATTATTTTTTACTTCCTGTTGCGGGATATCCTGAATGTTATTTAGATGATCCTTATAATCAAGTAACTTGTAGTACAGGTGGAGCAACTCAGGTTACTGCCGATGATCGTTATCAAGCATTACTTGATAATGATGCAGGTTATAATGGTTCGGTTTATGATACAACTTTTGAAGCAGCTACTTTACCAGAAGGTTATAGATTGTTATCTTTAGAGACAGTAGCTAATACTCAATTTACAGCGCAAGATTATTATCTTATGTTTGATTTTTATGTTAATAAAGGAACTGGCAAATTAACTAGTGAAGATACAGGTAATACGGTTTATTCAGCTGAATCATCAGGAAATGTTATTGTAACAGAAGATAGTGACGGTAATAAAGTTTATAATCATATTCATGGAAGCTGGTCTGGCGGAGGAGAAGCAACAAATGATAATAGTATTTTCGATAAAATAAGTCTTTATTGGAGTGGTTTAAATACATCGCAAAGAGTTGAGCTTAGAGAAAAGACAGTTAATGATTTTGTAGCATCTACCTTAACAACTACGGCTACAGTTGGTATTCAATTAGAAAATGGTAGTTTCCAAGAATTAAGTGAAGATAATATGAGTCGTATTTTTGACGCAGTTAACAAAGTAGCTATTCGTAGAACAATCGATACTAGTAATAGACCAGAAGAGATGATGTACTATGTTGATAATGGTGGAACTATGCGCAATTATTTAGCGTATGCTGCACCAGCTAAATTTAGAGTTGAAATTGGTACAGATTGTCATGAGCGAACTTGTGAAGATGTCAATGCAGAATATGAGGCGTGTCAAGCTGATAATTCATGTAGTGATGAATTGATTAAAGAATATGAAGCATGTAATCCTGTTGAAGAAGTAGAAAATCCTGACACTAGTGAAATAAATATTCCATTAGTATGCCTAGTGGTAACGGGAATGGCTGTATTAGCTGTAAGTGCTTATCAACAAAAGAAAAAAGATGTTAAATAAATTAAAGAACTGTAATGAAATAAATTCATTATAGTTTTTTTTTACATTTTATTTGACGTTTTAAAATAGTAGTTTAATATTTTTGTCGTAAAAGCAAATAAAAAAGCAATATTTTCTATTATTTTATTTATTTATTTGGTATAATGTTATATAGGGTGTAAGTATGAATATTTATAATTGTTCTTTACAAGATTTAGAAAATTATTTTATTAAAAAAAATGAAAAAAAATTTAAAGCTCGTCAGGTGTTTGATTGGTTATATAAAAAAAGAGTAACCAGTTTTGAACAAATGACGAATATTAAAAAAGAACTTATTTTTGATTTACAACAAGATTTTAATATGGAGCATTTAAAACTAATAGAACGTCAATCAGATAAAGACGTTTATAAATATTTGTTTGAATTACCCGATAAAAATACAATTGAAGCTGTTTTAATGCATCATAACTATGGATATAGTTTGTGTGTTTCTAGTCAAGTTGGCTGTAATATGGGTTGTAGCTTTTGTGAAAGTGGTCGTTTACGTTTAGTTCGCAATTTATTAATTAGCGAAATGGTATTACAAGTATTGCAAGTTGAAGCCGATTTAAATATTAGAATTAGCCATGTTGTAATAATGGGAATTGGTGAACCTTTTGATAATTATGATAACGTTATGAAATTTATCGATATTATTAATAGTGATTTAGCTTTAGCTATTGGAGCAAGGCATATAACTGTTTCAACTTGTGGAATTATTCCTAAAATAAAAGAATTTATGAATAATAATAAACAAATCAATTTAGCTATTTCACTACATGCACCAAATGATAAGCTACGTAGTAAATTAATGAAAATAAATAAAGTTTATAAATTGGCTGATTTAATAGACGTAATTAAAGAATATATAAACAAAACAAACAGACGAGTAACGTTTGAATATATTATGCTAAAAGATATTAACGATTCTAAAGAGTGTGCTTTAGAATTAGTTGATTTACTTAAAGGTATAAATTGTTATGTTAATTTAATTCCTTATAATGAAACAAGTCATTTAAATTACCGTAAAAGTACTAAAGATACTATTTTGAAGTTTTATGATATCTTAAAAAAGAATAAAATTAATGTAACAATAAGAAAAGAGTTTGGGAAAAATGTTAGTGCGGCATGTGGTCAGTTGCGCGCTAATAACGAGGAGGGATAACATGTTAAATTATTGTTATATTACCGATCCAGGAAAAGTTAGAGATCATAACGAAGATAGTGTAACGATTTTAACCAATTCTAACAATGAATATTTATTAGCTGTAGCTGATGGTATGGGAGGACATAAAGATGGTGAAGTTGCTTCTAGTATTGCCATATCACATATTGGTCGAAGATTTAATAGTATCAGTAGTGTAGGTAGTAAGGAAGATGCAATTAATTGGCTCAAAGAAGTTGTTAGTGAAGCTAATGTTGAAATTTATAAATATACAAGTAAATATCCAGAAAGCGAAGGAATGGGAACGACGATTGTCATGGCTATTTTAACTAAAGAATTTTTACTATTTGGTAATATTGGAGATAGTTCTGGTTATGTTATTAAAAATAATATTTTACATAAAATCACTAGTGATCATACGTTAGTTAACTTATTAGTTAAATCTGGTGAGTTAACACCCGAAGAAGCTAAAGAACATCCGAGAAAAAATGTTTTAATGAAAGCTTTAGGTGCTAATACAAATATTGAAATGGATATTTTTGATGTTGAAACTGATGTTGATGGCATTTTGCTTTGTAGTGATGGCTTAACTAATATGTTAGATGATGAACAAATTGCTAAAGTATTAAGTGAAGAATTAACAGGAGAAGAAAAGTTACAAAAATTAATCTATAAATGTAATAATCGTGGTGGCAATGATAATATTTCAATTGCCTATCTAGTAAGGGAAGGTGTTAGTAAGTGATAAGTAAAGGGCAAAAAATAAATGATCGTTATCAAATAATTCGAACAATTGGTGAAGGTGGAATGGCTAATGTTTATTTAGCCTATGATACGATTTTAGATCGGAATGTTGCAGTCAAAATTTTACGTGGTGATTTAGCTGGCGATGAAAAATTTGTCCGTCGTTTTCAACGTGAAGCAATTGCGGCTAGTAGTTTGTCACATCCTAATATTGTTGAAATGTACGATGTTGGCGAAGACGATGGTAAATATTTTATTGTTATGGAATATATCGAAGGACGCACTTTAAAAAGTTTAATTAAAAAAAGAGGAGCATTAACATTACCAGAAATTATCGATATTATGTTGCAATTAACTTCAGGAATTGCTTGTGCTCATAATAGTTATATTATTCATCGTGATATTAAACCACAAAACGTTATGATTTTAGATGATGGTCGTGTAAAAATAACTGATTTTGGAATTGCTATGGCTTTAAATAACGAATTAACTCAAACTAATTCCGTAATGGGTTCAGTACATTATTTACCACCAGAACAAGCTAATGGTAGTGGATCTACTATTAAAAGTGATATTTATTCATTAGGAATTTTAATGTATGAATTAATTACTGGGAAATTACCATTTAAAGGAGATAATGCTGTTGAAATTGCTATTAAGCAAATGAAAGAACAAATTCCAAGTATTTGTAGAGAAAATCCAGCCATACCACAATCAGTTGAAAATGTTATTTTAAAAGCATGTGCTAAAAATCCTAAAAACAGATATGCTAGTGCTGCTGAGATGCATGAAGATTTAAAAACAGTTTTAGATGAAAGTCGAGCTAATGAACCACGAGTAGTTTATTTATATCCGGAAGAAGATTTAGATGAAACTAAAACAATTCCTAATTTAGATAATGTGGGAAGTAAACGACGTGAAGCTAAATATGATTATGACGATGAAGAAGAAGAAGATGATATATCTAAAAAAGATAAAAAGAAGAAAAAGAAAAATAAAAACAAAAAGAAAAAAAATAAGCCAATGATTATTTTAGCTAGTATTTTAGGAGCTTTAGTATTAGGTTTAGTATTTGTTTTCTTTATTTTACCAGCTATTACTGGTGGTAAAGAAATTGAAATTCCTGATGTATCTGATATGAGTATTTCTAAAGCTACGAAAACTTTAGAAGATGCAGGTTTTGAAGTAAATGACAAAAATGACGAAGAATATTCTGATGAAATTGAAAAAGATAAAGTAATTAGAACTTCACCTAAAGCTGGTAAAAAATATAAAAAAGGTAAAGTTATTACTTTAGTTGTATCTAAAGGTGAAGAAGAATTTGAAATAGAAAATTATGTTGGTTATGATTATAATGACGCTAAAGATGAATTAGAAGAATTAGATTTAGAAGTTGATATTCAGAAAAAACAAACTAGTGATTCAACTGTAGCTGAAAATAAAGTTATTGAACAATTTCCATCTGCTGGAGAAAAAGTTAAAGCTGGTGATACAGTTACTTTATATATTCCAGAAATAGTTATTGTTTATCCTGATTTTGTTTCTGAAAATTGGTCAGTAAGTCAAGTTAAAACTTTTTGTGATAAATATGGTGTTACTTTAACAACTACTTATGAAGAAACATCTAGCTATGAACCAGGAACAATTATTTCACAAACAAGAGCAGCTGGTTCAACAGTAGCCAGTGGTTCATCAATTGGTATTGTTGTTGCTAAAGCTAAACAAGCTGTAGCTGAAGATACAACAACTAATAGAGGATCAGGTGGTAATAATGGTAATGATACTAATGGCGAATCGGGAGATACGGACTCTTAATGATTGGTCGAATTATAAAAAATATTAGTAATGATTACAGTGTGTTAGTAGCTGATGAAATCGTTATTTGTAAACCATGTGGTAAATTTCGTTATTTAAATATAAAACCAGTAGTTGGTGATTTAGTTGTTATTGATAAAGAACAAAAATATATAACTGAAATTAAGAAAAGAAAAAATTATTTAGTAAGACCACCAGTTAGTAATATTGACCAAGCTATAATTATTACTAGTGTTAAAGAACCAGACTTTCAAACAAATTTACTAGATAAATTATTAACAATTATTGAATTTAATAACATTGAACCGATAATATGTTTTACAAAGTTAGACTTATTAAATAGCGAAGAATATATTGAAATAAATAAATATATCAATTATTATCGTAAAATTGGCTATCAAGTTTATTTAAATACAGAATTAAATAAAATACAAAGATTATTTAAAAATAAAATTTCGATTTTTACAGGTCAAAGTGGAGCTGGTAAATCAACTTTATTAAATCATTTAGATGAAACTTTAAATATAAAAACAGCTCCCATTTCTCTTGCTTTAAATCGTGGTAAGCATACAACTAGACATGTTGAGCTTTTAAATTTATTTGATGGCTGGGTAGCTGATACGCCTGGATTTTCTAGTGTTGATTTTCATGAAATGACTAAAAGTGATATTCGCGATAATTTTGTCGAATTTGAGCAATATAAAGAAAAGTGTCAATATAAAGATTGTATGCATGTTTTAGAGCCTAATTGTGAAATAAAAAAACAAGTCGGTAAAAATATTTTGCAAAGTCGTTATGATAATTATTTAAAATTCATTGAATGAGGTGATTTTTATGGTTTTATCAGCATCTTTTTTATCGTTAAATGATAAAAAATTAATAAAATCTTTAGCCAAAGAACAGATTGATTATCTTCATTTAGATATTATGGATGGCAAATATGTTCCTAATAAAACTTTACCTTTTGAAACTTTAAAAACATATTTAGAAGGTATTAATAAACCATATGATGTTCATTTAATGGTTGAAGATGTTTTAAGTTATGTTAAAACTTTTCAAGCATTAAAACCGGAATTTATTACTTTTCATATTGATGCAACTAACAATATTTTAGAAATAATTAATTATTTAAAACAAAATGATATTAAAGTAGGGTTAGCGCTTAAGCCAGATGAATCACTTGATATTTTAGAAAAATATTTGGATAAAATTGATTTAGTTTTAATTATGAGTGTAAAACCAGGTAAGGGTGGTCAGAAATTTATACCTAGTGTTTTAACTAAAGTAGAAAAATTAAAAAAAATAAAAGAAGAAAATAATTATCAATTTTTAATTGAAATTGACGGCGGAATTAATGATAAGAATATTAAAGATTGCTTACATTGTGATATGGTAGTGGTTGGTAGTTTTATTACTAGTGGTGATTTTAAAAGTCGGATTGAAAAATTAAGGAGTGCTTATGAAGTATAATAAATTAAATAAAAAAGCTATTTATATCATGACTATTAATGCTTTAATTTGGTTAGTAGTTTTAGGAATTGTAATTGGATTTAGTTATTTTATTTATTATCAAACTAATTTGCATAATGAATTTGATATTATTTTTATGCATATTGGAGCATCTATAATAGGTCTTTATGCTATTTTAAATGTTTTAGTTTTTCCAACTATTCGTTACAAACGTTATGCCTATTTAGTAACAGAAGATATAATTGATGTAAAAAAAGGATTGTTTGTAATTACGAGAAGTGTTGTACCAATTATTAAAGTTCAAAAAATTGCAATTAGTAATGGACCAATAGATCGTTTATTTAATTTATCAAATATTGATATTTTTAATTCAGCTGGTGTTACTAAAATAAATTTTTTGGAAAATGAAAAAGCTGAACAATTATGTAATGAAATAAATGAATTACTTAAAAAAGGTGAAATTTATGATAAATAAAAAACGTTTACATTTTTCAGCTATTTTTGAAAATATATTTGCAGCTGTTATTGTGATTGGTTTATTATTAATTTCATCATTAGATGACATTGTAGTTAATATTATGAATGGTTTAGATACTAAATATACTAATGTGAATTTAATTGGTATTTTTATTGCATTAGGTATTATAATTTTAGCCTTTTTATTAGCTTTTATTTTTTTCTATATTAGATGGCGTAATACGTATGTTTATTTTCAAGATGAAATGTTTGTGGTTGAGAAAGGAAAGTTAATTACTCATAAAGTAACAATTAAATTAAAAGATATTTCTAATATTAATATTAGACGAAATATCTTCGAAAAAATAATTGGAACTTGTTCATTAAAACTTGATTTAAATACAATGAGCGATACTAACTTGACAACTAAATTAATTTTTAAAATGGATGATGCGTTAGCTATTAAAAATTATATTTTAAATAACGAGGTAGTTAAAGAAATATCTGAAACTAGTGAAGAATCAATGTTAAAGTTTTCTTTTACTGATGTAATTAAACATTGTTTGATGTCAATTAATTTAGTTAATTTATTGTTAGTTTTATTAGTTTATATTCCTTTTGTAGGTCTTTTATTAAATGAATTTAGTTTAGTGAGTATTGTTTTAATTTTAGTAACTATTATACCAATTATCTGGAATATGATAAGTAAATGTTTAGGTTATTTAAACTTTAAATTGATTAATAATAACGATCATTTAACACTTACTTATGGTTTTTTTACAACGGTAACTTATCATGTTTATTTTGATAAGGTAAATGCTTTAATAATTAATCAAACTTTACAAGCTAGAATTTTTAAAAAGTATTTAATTGAAGTGGTTAATGCAGGAATGGGTAACGATGATAATGAAAAACAAATTTTAACCCTTTATACTGATAAAAAAACGGTTGATTATATTATGGAAAATTTATTAAATGATTATGTTGTTTATGATAATGAGCTAAGACAAGATAAAAAAGCATTATTAACAATGATTCTGAATAATATATTTATATGGATTGTGATTATTGTTTTAGGATTATTTGTATCTAAATATTTTTGGTTGTTGATAATTTTAGGACTATTAGGTATAATATTATCATATTATACTAAAAAAATAACAGTTGGTAATAATTTAGTTATAACTAATGGTATATTTAATAAAAAAACAACTATTATTAAATATTCTAAAATAGAACAATTAGAAATTAAAAAAGGTTTATTTGCTCGATTATTTAATTTAAATAATTTACAAGTATCGATTATTGGTACTGCTTTAAATACACGATTTAAAACAGGATATTTTGATTATAAAATAGGGAATAAGGTTGTTGATAAATTGATAGTGGAAAATTAAAGTTGGAATATTTTAATTATTACAACCTTTCCCTAGACAATTTTGTTTATTTTTTACAAAATGCTCAATTCCAAAAGTAAACGCAACTTTTAAAGGTTAAATGCAACCATTAGTATGATTATAAGCTAGTAACAAATA
>CALVXC010000038.1 GCA_944368805.1 uncultured Bacilli bacterium | reverse complement strand
CTAATACTTCGCAGATACCGACGCGTATAGTGGACTTTCACCACCTAGTTATATGCCATGCACGGCACACATATAAAGAAAAATAACATCGGTTATTTTTCTTTAATTGCCTTTTTAATAAAATTGAAAAATGAAATTGGTAGAAACGAAATTCTTTAATTCGTTAATTTACAATTAGATATTAATATGTTATAATACGAAATACATTGATTTAATTTTGATATAAAATTAAATCAAAATTATTTTGAGGTGATGTACATGTATTTGTTTTTATGTTTATTTTCTTCCTCGTTAACTTATGTTTTTTATCTTAACATAACAAGAAAAAACTTAAAAATAATTGATCATATACGAATTTTTATATATTCTATAATGGTAACATTGTTTTTTATTCACTTTTCAATATTTATTTTATGTGGAAATGTAAATATGAGTTTAGAGTTAAACAATATCACAACAATTTTTATGTTTAAATATCTTATTTTAAGCATTATTGTGTCTTTTTTCTCTTCTTTGATTATTGTTTTGGGTTTTGAACAACCATTTCAAATAAAAATTGAAAAAGCTATAAAAAAAAGACGATTAAAAACAACTATCATTAATTTTGTGTTATTATCATTTTTAATTTTATTGTTTTTTTCAATTAAATATTTTTTAGATTATTATTCTAATGTTCCATTAGAACAATTATCATTTCATTTGCAAGTACCTTTAGAAGGAACTTCTGACAGCGTTATTAATGATTTTTTATCAAAAGCAATTTATCCTTCTTTTATAATTATAATTAGTTTAATGTTTTTAATTATACCATTTACAAAACAGCAATTGCTTTTATATAAAAACGAACAAAGAAAATTAATACTTTTTCCTATAAAATTTGATGTAAAAAAAATAACATTCGCAATTATTGCTACTATTTTAGGATTAGTGTTCTATTGTGTTTATCATTATGATATTGTTGACTTTATAAAATCACAATTTGTCGTTTCACAATTTGTAGAAGAAAATTATGTAGATCCTAATGATGTAAATATTGAATTTCCATCTGAAAAAAAGAATTTAATATATATATATTTAGAGAGTATGGAATCTTCATATTTTGATACAGATTCTGGAGGAGTATTAAATTATAATTTAATACCTAACTTATATAAGTTAGGCGAAGAAGAAATAAATTTTTCGAACAATGACAGCGTTGGCGGATTTAATGAAACAATTGGTTCAAATTGGACTATCGCTGCGATGGTTGCTCAAACGGCAGGTTTACCATTAAAATTTTCAACCAGTAGTTCAAGCTATAATGTTGAAAACAATTCATTTTTAACTGGAGTAACAACTTTAGGAGATATTTTAGAAGAAAATGGTTATAAAAATTATTTATATATTGGTAGTGATGCAAATTTTGCTGGAAGAAATTTGTATTTTGAGCAACATGGTAGTTATGAAATTTTTGATTATAAAACTGCAATTGAAGAAGGAAAAATTGACTCTGATTATTATGTTTGGTGGGGTTATGAAGATAAAAAACTTTATGACTTTTCCAAAGAAAAATTATTAGAGTTAGCTGATAATAACGAACCCTTTAATTTTACTTTATTAACTGTTGATACTCATCCTACAGGTGGTTATTTAGATGAAACTTGCGAAGCTAATCATGAAGAAAACATTGAAAATGTTATTGAATGTGCCGATAAAATGATTATTGATTTTGTTAATTGGATTAAAGACCAAGATTTTTATGAAAATACAACAATAATAATCGTAGGGGATCATTTAAATATGGACAGTTCTTTTATGGATAATGCTAATGAAAGATATATATATAATGTTATTTTAAATTCATCGGTAGAACCAGAAAACGCCAAAAATAGAAAAGCTACTTCGTTTGATATGTTTCCGACAACACTTGCAAGCATTGGTGTTGAAATCGAAGATAATCAGTTGGGATTAGGAGTTAACTTATTTTCTAACAAACAAACACTTAATGAAAAATATGGAATTGAAAAACTAAATAATGAACTTAAGAAAAAATCAACTTTTTACCAAAATTTATCGCTTTATGAAGTTGATAATTAGATGATTAATTATATTAAAAGGATATTATAGAAAATGTTTTCTAACATATCCTTTTTGATTTACTTACACAATAAAAAAGTAACATTTAAGTTACTATATTTTAATTAATTTTTTTCTAATCATTCCAATAATAAATCCAATAATTAAAATCGATAAAATTGCTGGAAATAAGTATAAAACACAGCGGTGTGAGGGAATATCAATATTTAAAAAATAAGGATATACAAAGTGTTGAACTGTTCTTGAAACTAAATAAATATCAAATGTAACGATGGAAATATTCATAAATAATTTATTTATTGTTGATTTTTTACTTTTAATATCATATAAAATAAGGAAAATAAGAACGGAACATATCATAACTGGTAATGAAAAGCGATAACCAAAGAAGACAGTATATACTGAACCACTAGCTTGTCCAACTTCAATTATAGTTTCAACTAATAAAAGTAATATAAGAGTTGTAATTAAATAAAATTTATTAAATTTTGGTTGATATTCTTTAATAAATTTTCCAATTAAGAAATAACAAATAGGGTATAAGGTAACCCAAAATCCTGGTAAAGCAAATCCCTCAATAAATTTATTGTTGAAGGAAGAAAAGTCAAACAAACCAATATTATAATCAAATATTTTTTCATTTTAATATCAATATTATTATATAAAGTATTAATAAAAGGCGTTAATAAATATAAACCAATATACATTTCAACAAACCATACATAAGCTGAAAGATCAAAATTAAGTATTTTTGATAAGAATTCTTTTATACTAAAAGCATCATAAAGTATTACATATTCAATTAATCCGTATAACAGATACAAAGTAAGTAAACCAACTAATTTTTTAAAAAATGATTTTGATTATTTAGTATCTTTACTAAAATATCCCATTAAAATAAGAAAAAGTGGTACTGCACAAATAAACAAAGTTCTTAAAAAAACTTGTGATATCATTGAATATCCAGTAACATTAGTAGTATAAAAATCAGTATAAATAAAAAAATGAACACCTATAACAAATAAAATAGCAATTGCTTTAATTAAATCTAACCCTAATATTCTTTCTTTTTTCTTAATATTTTCTACATCACTCACTGAAAATCACTCCTAAATAAAATTTTACTAATTTCATATTATAACAAAAATCATATAAATTGCAATAATCAAAACAAAAAAATTAATATAAGTTAAAGAATGTAAAATTAGTGGGGGGTAATAAATAATTTATATTTAATATTTTCTCTTAGAAAATAATGTATACATTGTTAATTGATTTTTATTCAATGAAAAGTAAAAATTACCATTTAATTTTATAGCTTTTTTAAAAAAAATATGATATACTATGTAGCAGGTGTTTATTATGAAAAACAAAATTATTGGATTTTATCGACCATGTGATTTACTAACAATGACAGGTACAACTATAGCGATTATCGGAATATTTCTTTCTATAAACGGTTATTGCTTATATGCTATTTTCTGTTTGATTTTTGCTGGTATTTGTGATGCTTTTGACGGCAAATTAGCTTCGCTTCATAAAAGCGATAAGTCACAAAAAACTTATGGAATAGAGTTAGATTCATTATCAGATATTGTTTCTTTTGGAATTTTACCAATAGTAATAGCTATTTGTACTACCGAATGTAATTTTATAACTTATCTTGCATTTATTTTTTACATATTATGTGGTTTAGTTAGATTATCTTATTATAACGTTTTATCACATACAAAGAAAGAAAATAACAATCACTTTATCGGTGTTCCAATAACATCAGTAGCTATTTTTTTTCCAGTTATATGGTTAGCTTCATATTATATTGAATGGATACAATTTAATTTTACTATTTTCTTTTTGATATTAGGAATTTTATATATTGTTCCTATTAAAATTGAAAAACTAGATACTCAAGAAAAAACGGTTTTATCATTAATCGGGATTGTTTTTATAATTGTGATTTTATTAATCATTTGTGTATAGAGGTGCAGTATGAAAAAAATAAAAAATATTTTAAAAAGTGATGTCTTTTTAAATTTCTTTTTCTTTCCGTTAATTATTTTGTTATTAGCGGATATGTTTTATAAAGCTAATGGTATTGTTTTAACTGGTTTTACCAATTATGCTTATATTGACTGTTTTGTTTCTATTTTTAAATATCCTATTCCTTTTTTAATTGCTTATATAATGATCATCTCTTTTAATGCTTTATTAATAGTGATATTTAACAATTCTAAAATAAGTAAAATAGTTTTAACTATTATTGTTTTAATTTTTGTAATCATTAACGATTTTAAAGTCGGAATTATGGATGAACCAATTAGAATAAGTGATATATTTTATTTAAACGCTTCTAATGGCGAAATGATGGTTAGTTTTTTAGATAACGTTAAAGGTAGTTGGATGTTTAAAACATTATTTAAAACAATTGGTGTTGTTATAATTTTACTTATTTTAGTTAAATATAATAAAAACACATCAATTAAAAAAATATCAATTAGAATTTTAATTGGTGTTATTAGTTTAGCTTTAATGATATTACCTTGGATTAATATTAATGCGTTTTCATCATTTTATTTAAATCAAATTTACCCGAAAACAGTTGACAAAACAACAATTAATGATACCGATGTTATTAAAACATATTATAAATATGGTTTTCTTCAAGGAATATATTATTTTTATTTAAAAGATAACGTTACTTCACCTGATACTTATTTAAAAGAAGAAGCTATTGCTTTATTAGAAAATACCGAGTATAATGAAAGTAATAATTGGGGTAAACCTAATGTTGTTATTATTTTATCAGAGTCTTTAAGTGATGCGAATAATTTAGAAAATATTGAATTTGATACAGATCTTTTAAGTAATATACGTAGTTATCAAAATGGAGAAAATACTCAATCATTTAATTTATTTGTACCTTCTTATGGTGGTACGAGTGTAAATAGCGAATTTGAAATTTTAACTGGAGCAAATTTAAGCTTTTTCAATACAGGTTATATTCCTTATACTCAATTATATAATGATGAAAATGGCCCATATTTACCTAATCTTATTAAAGAATTCAATAATAATGATTATACAACTAAATATATAACTGCTTGGAGTTCAGATTCATATAAAAGTGGATATGTATACGATTTATTTGAAGTTGACGAAAAAATTTATCGTAAAGATTTAGAAGATCCTATTATCAAAGGTGATTATGTTGCTGATTCATATATGATGGATGTCATTATTGATGAGTTAACTAATAAAGAAGAAGATGAAAAGAAGTTCTTGTTTGTTGCAACTGGTCAAAATCATATGCCTTGTAGTGAAGACCGTTATGAAGAATATGATATTGATGTTAAAAGTAGTGATTATTCTAAGGAAGATACTGCTTTATTAAGATGTTATGCTCAAGGAGTATATGATGCTGATAAAGAATTAAAACGTTTATACGATGAGGTTTTAAAACTTGACGAACCAACTATTATTGCTCTATATGGTGATCATTTACCTTATATGGTTAATAGTAAAGGGGAAAATATTTATCTAACTGATAGTTATTTTAATACTGATGATGAACAAGTTAATATAATGCGCAAATACACAACTCCGGCTGTTATTTTAGCCAATTATGATATTGACGACATCTCTTTAGAATTTATCAATGCTAATTATCTAGGAAGTTATATTTTAAATAATCTTGATTTAGAAATATCTGATTACTTTAAATATGTTAATTATAATATAAACATTTTACCAGTTTATAACAATTTATTTATATATAAAAACGATCAAATTATCACTCTTGATAATCTATCACGAGGAGAGTTAGAAGATTATTATAATATTGAAAAAGTACAATATTATAAATTCTTTGATTACGAATGAAAAAAATAATTAGAAAATATTCAACCTTTTTTAAATATATGATAATTGGGATTGTTGGAACTATTTTTAACATTGCAATATATATGTTACTTTTTCAATTTTTTCCTCAATACTATTTAATTTGTAATGTTATTGCTTATATAATCTCTTTAATAATAATCTTTATATTAAATAAAATATATGTTTTTAATGATAAAAAAAATAATTATAAATATATTGCAAAACAATTTATTGTTTTTAGTTTAAGTAGAGTAGTTTCTTTAGGAATTGATACGTATGTTTTGTATTTATGTGTCGATAAATTACATTTAGGAAATCTACTTTCTAAAATAATTGCTAATGCAGGAACTACTTTTATTAATTATTTTGTTGGTAAATTATTAATTTTTAAAAAAGATTAAATATATTGAAAGGAGAAAAAATGGACAAGGAAAATGTTTTAATAATAAGTGATAATTTCTTAAAAGGAGGTTTAGAAAGACACATTTTAAACCAGTATAATGGTTTAAAAAACAAAATTAATTTTGTTTTCCTATTTTCTAAATTATATTGAACATGACGATTTAAAAAAACATGTAGTGAAAATGAGATGTTAGTTAATGAACAAATAAGTAATTCCCAAGGCGTATTTTATATTTTAAAAGAAAACTTATCATTTCAAGTAAATGATCCAGAAATTATTAATGTTTTTAAAACATATGATAGTTTATTTACTATTCAAAATCTTAAAAATGATATTGATAAAATAGGATATAAAGTTGATAATATCGGTTTAAAAGAGATAAATGAAAGAACAATAAGAAAATTAAAAAAACTTTTTCTAAAGACGAATAATAAAATTATAAAATAAATTTCTATTTTATAGAAGTTTTTTGTTATATGATAAAATGGTATTAAACAAATTACATTTATTAGTATAAAAACATATTACTTTTTTAATTAATGGTGCATATTGTTTTTGAACATTATCTGAAAGGAAGATAATTATGAGAGAAGTATTAAGAAAATTAGTATCAATTATTTTTATTATTTTAATTACAGGAATTTTAATTTCTAATATAGCAACATTTAACATAACAATAAACAAATCATTTTTTATGCTTTTAATTTTATTTATTATTTTAATTGGATTACTAATTTGTTATAAACAAAAAATAATATCAAAAAAATTTATGTGGTTCATCTTAGGAATACTTTTTTGTTTAGGAATCATTATAAGAATATTTTTAATATGTAATTTAGATTTTATGTTAGTATCAGATTTTGAATTATATTATAATTACGCTCAACAAATTATTAATCATGTATTCAAAATGGATGAATATATTTCATATAATGGATATGCATATATGTTTTCTAAAGTTATTTCTATCTTATTTGTTTTATTTGGAGAAAGCATTAAAGTTGTTCTTGTTTTTAACCTTATCTGTCAAGTAATTACAACCATCTTTTTTCATAAAATTATTTCATTAAAAGTTGATAAAACTATATCAGCATTCTTATCAATAGTTTATTTTTTACTACCTAATGTTATTTTTTCGAACTTGCTTGTTTCAACTGAAACATTCTTTATGTTGCTATTTATCTTGACAATTTACTTATTCCTTAAATTTATTTCAAAACCAATAATTACAAAAAATAATATTTTAAAATTTATTTTATTAGGAATAATGATTTCCGTAACCAATAATATCAGACCAATTATGACTATATTTATTATCGCCCTTATAATTTATTATATTTTAACTTTTAAGAAATTAAAAGAATTTTTATCATTAGGGGTTATTATAATTACATACGTAATTAGTAATCTGTTATTTAATATATATATCGAAAATGGAATTGGACAAGAAATAACTTCTGGAGCTTTAGGGTGGTCAATATATTTCGGATCTAATTATGAAACATGCGGATGTTGGACAGAAGAGGATTCTAATTATGTTTTTAATGAAGTTTTAAATGAACCAGGAAATGGTGATAAGGAATTAGTTATTGAATCACTTAGTAGGTATAATGATTTAGGCTTTGTTAAATCTACTATGTTATTAGGTTGTAAGTATGTTAGATTATGGACTGATAATAATAGTACTTTATCGTTTCTTACTTCAGTTACAACCGAAAACTCTCAAATAAATTTATATAACTACAGTAAACCATTAGAAGATATTAGTAGAATCATAATTGTATTGTTATTAATATCTTGTGTTGCAAATACTTTTTATGATATAAAAAACAAAAACAATTCTAATTTATTTCTTCAAATATTTTGTATAGGTTACATTTTAGCTAACTTAATAGTATGTTTAAACGGACGATATAATTTACTTTTTTATCCACTATTAATCATTTGTAGTTCTAATTACATTTGTTCAAAATTTGTTCCAAATTTAACAAACAAAATTAAAAAATCACCAAAAAAATTAGATTCGAAATTTAAAACATTGTTAATAATTCCAGCTTATAATGAAGAAGATAATATTGAAGCAACAATTAAGAAAATTGATGAAAAATACGATTACATAATTATTAACGATGGATCAACGGATAATACTGAACAAATTTGTAAAGAAAACGGTTACAATTATATTAGTTTAATTAAAAATCTTGGTATTGGAGGAGCAGTTCAGACTGGATACAAATATGCCTTAAATAACAATTATGACATTGCTATTCAATTTGATGCAGATGGACAACATGATATTGAATATGTTGAAGATTTAATCAAACCTATTAAAGATGGAAAAGCACATTTTGTAGTAGGTTCTCGTTTCGTTGGTAATTCCAGCAAATTTAAATCAACTCAAATGCGTCGCTTAGGTATAAAATTAATTTCAAAAACTATTAAAAGATTATCTAATATAACAATTAAAGATGTAACTTCAGGATTTAGAGCCGCAAACAAAGAAATAATTAAAAGATTCGCTGATAATTATCCAAATGAATATCCTGAACCAATCTCTAATTTTGAACTAATTAAGGATGGATATATTGTATCTGAAGTTGCTGTTAAAATGCATGAACGTAAAGGTGGAAAATCATCTATTAGATCATGGAAAAATGTTTATTACATGTTTAATGTTATTTTATCTATTTTAATTCTCAATATGCGAGGTGATAAGTAATGTCGGAAATTTTAAAAATTGAAATGATTTTAGTCGCATTACTATTATTCTTTATAATAATTATAATTTTAAAAAGCAAAAAAATGTCAATAAAATACTCTGTTGTTTGGCTCTTTTCAGCTTTTTTAATCCTTTTGTTCGCCCTTTTTCCAACTACAATTGAAAAAATTGCCAATTCCTTAGGGTTTGAAAAACTATCTAATATGATATTTTTGCTTATGTTTGGTATTCTTTTCTTTATATGTTTATCACTAACTATTATTATATCAAGTCAAAGAGTAAAAATCGATTTATTAATACAAGAGCTTTCCTTACTAAAAAACAAGGATTCTAATAATGAGATTAGTAAAAAATAAAATTAAAATAATTTCAAATCTCGAAATATTTCGAGATTTGTTTGTTTCTGGAGTTTCATTTATTGTTGATATAGTTATTTTTAATTTTACTATATATTTACTAGAAACGTTAACTCGAAGTTTGTCAATAATATAAGTGCTGTTTTGGCTAGAATCATTTCTTCATTTATAAATTACTTATTAAATAGGAATATCGTTTTTAACAAAAATGAAGTAAATAAAATTGATAAAAAAAGTTTAATCCAATATTACTTACTGGTAATCATTCAACTATGTATTTCATTTTCATTGACAATTATATTCGATAATATTTTCGAAATAAATGTTACTATTATAAAAATAATTGTTGATATAATAATTTTCCTAATTAATTACTTAGTTCAAAAACTAATAATATTTAAAAAATAAATATCAGTTTAATATAAGTAGGTAATAAATATTTTTTGATTGTGCGTTTATAATAGAAGTAGAATAAAAGAAGTATAAACGCACATTTATTTTTATATTATGAAAAACACTAACTTTTAAAACAATATTAAATATGATATAATCTATTTATAAAGAGGCTGATTATATGAAAAAATATTTTGATAATTTATTTTATGATAGTAAAGAAGCGTTATGTAAAATTATAGCTAAAAAGGTAAAAGAAAACCAAAAAATGTTTATAATAACGGCTAATGCTGAAACATTTATAAATGCTACTAAAGATAAAGAATTAGAAAAAATATTATTAAATAAAAATAATTATATTACTGCTGATGGAATTAGTATTATAAAAGGAGCTAAAATATTAAATTGTCCTAAACCTTATAAAATTACTGGGGTTGAACTTATGAGTGATATGTTAAGTATTGCTAATAAGCAAAAAAGTAAAATTTATTTATTTGGTTCCGGTAAAAAAGTACTAAATGCTTTAAATGAAAAAATATCTAATAAATATCCTAATGTTAAAATTGTCGGTTTACATGAAGGATATAACTATAAAGAAAACGATATTTTTAATGAAATAAAAAAGCTAAAACCAGATATGATTTTTGTCGCTTTAGGTATTCCTAAACAAGAAAAATTTATTGAAAAATGTAGTTTAAATTTAAATAAAGGAATATTTATTGGAGTAGGTGGTAGTTTTGATGTTTTAAGTGGTTATAAAAAAAGGGCTCCTAAATTCTTTAGAAAATTTAATCTTGAATGGTTATATCGGATTATTAAAGAACCAAAAAGATTAAAACGTTTTTATCAAAATAATATTAAGTTTTTTTGGCAAATAAAAAAATAACTACTTTATAATTTGAAAGTATTATTTTCTTTATTCAAAACATACTAATATTGGTGATAAAATGAAAACTATTTTGTATACAGGTTCATGTAGCGGTATTGCTAAAGCAGTAATCAAAAAACTAAAGAAAAAATACTTTATTTATCTAGCCGTTCATACTGATAAGCAATTAGAACTAGTTACCAAGCGCTATGAAAATGAAAGAAATGTAAAATGTATAAAATTAGATATTACAAATAAAAAAGATCTTAAACAACTTGAAAAATTAAAAATTGATATTTTAATAAATAATGCTGCTATTGGAATAGGTGGATCAATTAGTGAAATTAAAATGAATAAAGTAAGAGAAAACTTTGAAGTTAATGTCTTTTCATCTTTTGAAGTTGTTCAAATAGTTTTAAAACAAATGATTGAAAGAAAAACAGGAAAAATAATTATTATGGGGTCCCTTGCAGCTTTAATTCCAATTAATTTTTTAGGTGTTTACTGTGCAACTAAAGCAAGTATTCAAAAATTAACTTTAACTTTACAAAATGAATTAAAAATGATTAACAAAAATATTAAAGTTGTTTTAATTGAACCAGGATTATATAAAACCGGGTTTAATCAAGTTATGTTGGAAAATAAATATGATTGGATGAATATTGATAGTTATTTTAAACCTGAATTAGATATGATTAGAAAAAAAGAAAATAAAATGTTTAATTTATTAGAAAAAAAGCGTTTAAATTCAATTGTTAATCAAATAACGGAAGCTGTAAATGATAAAAATCCTAAAAGTATTTATAGAGCGCCTTTAATTCAAACTATTGGTTGTAAATTATATCAATTATTTAAATAGAAAAGATAATAAAAATATTATAAATTTATTATCTTTTTTATAGTAAATTTTTTAAAAATTTATCACAATCTTCATTAAATAAATAAGCTTTTTCCTGTATTTCGAATGCTAAATCAGGATATTTATCATTAACTCTTAACAAAGTGGTATTTTCATTTCAATTAATTCGGCATTAATATTTTCTAAATTATTTAAAATTACTAAATGAAGTAAATCAGTATAATCTCTGATATTTCCTTTATTTGCAATTTCAGGATTAAGCGTTCGCCATTCTTTAGCTGTCATTCCAAATAAAGCGACATTTAATACATCTGCTTCTTCTGAATATACAATTTTTTTTTGCTTTTCAGTTAAAGTGGGAACTATTACACTTTTAATTGCATCAGTATGAATAACATAACTAACTTTTGCTAAAACTCTATTAGCATGCCAATCAATCTTATTTTGGTATGCTTCATTTTTCTTCAATCTTTGAAACTCTTGAATAACATATAATTTGAATTCTGGACTTAACCAACTGGCAAATTCAAATGCAATATCACTTCTAGCATAAGTTCCACCATTATTACCAGATTTAGAAATCATTCCAATAGCATTAGTTTCTTTAATCCATTTTTGTGGTGATATTTTGAACTTATTACTACCAGCAGCACTTTCAAACGCGTCGAATTCGACACCTTTAAAATTTTCATTGTTAATACTTTCCCATAAACCTAAATAAGAAATAACATCCTTATTTCTCATCCAGTTTTGTATTGGATATCTCGGATCATCTTCATCAGCATATCTAGCTAAATCAGTAAGAGATATAAATTCTTTATTATTTATTCTTAAAACACTAATTTTTCGTTCTTTTACAATAATTTCAGTTTTAATATTATCTTTATTCATAACTCACATCCTTTCTACAATTGAATAAAGTTTCTTTAATTAATTATTCTATCATAAAATCTAGTATTTGGATTAACGTTTTCATAATTATCTTTTTTATAGTAAAATTTTTAAAAATTTATTACAATCTTCATTAAATAAATAAGCTTTTTCTTGTATTTCGAATGATAAAGTTGTTTTTTTAATATATAATTATAGGCTTGTTTAAAATCGAGTAGAGAAAATTAAAATAGATTTTCTCTATTTTAATTGGTCCCTCTCACACCACCGTACGTACCGTTCG
>CALVXC010000037.1 GCA_944368805.1 uncultured Bacilli bacterium | reverse complement strand
GCTATGCTCACCATTGACAATATTATAATTACAAAACTAACTGCACAACTATTGTGCACTTCTTATTTTAAAATACATTTGAAACTTTTTAAATGATAAATAATAGTATACGATTTACATCTTAAATAAGTAATGATATAATCAATCACAAAGAAATTATTAACTTGGAAGTGAAATTATGATATTAAATGTAAGTGGAAGAACTGATATCGTTGCCTTTTATTCAGAATGGTTTATGAATAGATATAAAATAGGTTTTGTTGATGTTAGAAATCCCTTTAATGACAAAATGGTTAGTAGAATATACTTTGATGATGTGGATGCTATTTTGTTTTGTACGAAAAACCCTATTCCTATGTTAGATAAAATAAACCAAATTAAAAAACCTATTATTTTTCATATAACCCTAACACCATATAAAAATGATATAGAAGCCAATATACCACCTAAAGGACTAATTATTGAAGCAATAAAAAAACTATCTAAAATAATTGGTAAAGATAATTTATATATTAGATACGATCCCATATTTATAAGTGATAAATATTCCGTTGACTATCATATAAAAGCATTTAATAAATTATGTATTTTATTAAACGGTTATATAAATAAATTTATCATATCTTTTATTGATGAATATAAAAATGTTAAAAACAATCAAAAAATATTAAAATACAAAAAAATATCCGAAGAAGATTATAAAAAAATTGGTTTATCTTTTAGTAAAAGCGCTAAAGAAAACGGTATGAGTGTTCAAACATGTTGCGAAGAACATAATTTAATTGAATTTGGCTTTAAAAAAGGTGAATGTTTATCTCATGAATTAGCCTTTAAATTAACTGGGAAAACCGATTTTAAAACTTGGAAAGCTCGAGGTAAAAATTGTAGATGTGTACAAATGGTTGATATAGGTGCTTATAATACATGTAAACATTTTTGTAGATATTGTTACGCTAATTACGATGAAAAAAAAGTAACAAATAATTTTATAAAACATGATAAAAATTCTTCACTTTTAATAGGAAATTTAAAAAAAGATGATATTATAAAGATAAGAAAAAAATGAGGTGAAAAATGTCAAAAAATAATAATGAAAAAAAATTTGAAAGTATTAATCCTATAGTAGTACAAAATGATAAACTAGTTATTTATGCTTCTAAAGATTTAGAAAATTTTGCCAAAGAAAGTATTGAATATTTAACTAAAAGACAAAAAGAAATTTTATTATTTTTTAATCTAGTTAATATTGATAAAATAATGATAGATATACACAGTGATAGAAACCTATTTGAAGAAATGTCTAAATATAATTTTACTGATTTTGCTGGATTTTTTAATGAACAAGGCGTATTAGCCTTTCTTAATTTAAATGGTAATTATTCAAATGAAAAATTACAAAAAAAGCTTGTTCATGAAATGGTTCATCATATTTATAAATACTATGTTTATAAAAATCAAGAACGAATAACTTGGATAGATGAAGGTTTAGCTACTTACTTATCAAACGATAGAGAAATTGATGAAACTTCACTTTGTTATTTACAAGAACAATTATTATCTTTGAGAAAATTACCTAATATAAATAAATTAACTCATGGCTCTAATTTTATTACTGAACAATATAACGGTTATTTTTTATCATACTTAGCTGTTAAATATATGAACGAAACAATAACTCATGAAAAATTTATTGAAATAATAAAAGATCATGACACAATTATTAACATAGGTAATAATATTTTGCCATTAATGATTGATTATTATAAAGAAACAAATAAAAAAAATATAATCCATTGAAATTAAAGCTTTTTTTAGGTATAATGTAAAAAGGTGGTTTTATGTGGCAAATAGGTGATGTTAAAATACCTAACCAAATTGTATTAGCTCCTATGGCTGGAGTTTGCAATCATGCTTTTAGAAAAATTATTAAAAGTATGGGTTGTGGATTATTAGTTTGTGAAATGGTTAGTGATAAAGCAATTGCTTATGGAAATCAAAAAACAATTGATATGCTTTACATGACAGAAGATGAAAGACCTATTAGTCAACAAATTTTTGGTAGTGACAAACAATCTTTTGTTAAAGCAGCTAAATACATTTATCAAAATATGAAACCAGATATTATTGATATTAATATGGGATGCCCTGTTCCTAAAGTAGCTTTGAAAAGTCAAGCAGGAAGTGCTTTATTAAAAAATCCAGAAAAAGTTTATGAAATAGTTAAAGCGGTTAGTGAAGAAGTACCTATTCCTGTAACTGTAAAAATACGCAGTGGTTGGGATAGTGAACATATTAACGCTTTAGAAATAGCTAAAATATGTGAACAAGCTGGTGCGAAAGCTATAACTATTCATCCTAGAACCAGATCACAAGGATATAAAGGTAAAGCCGATTGGAATATCATTAAAGAAGTTAAACAAAACGTTTCCATTCCTGTTATTGGTAATGGTGATATTAGATCATGTTATGATGCTTTAAAAATGCTAGAAGAAACCGGTTGCGATGCTGTTATGATCGGAAGAGGAACATTAGGGAACCCTTGGTTAATCAAAGAATGTGTTGATTATATTGAAAAAAGAATTGAACCTAAAGAAATATCATTAAATGAAAAAATAGCTATGATAAAAAAACATATGAATTATTTACTAGAATTAAAAAATGAAAAAATAGCTTTATTAGAAATTAGAAGTCATATTGCTTGGTATTTAAAAGGAGTAAAAAACGCTTCTAAACTTAAAGAGCAAGTTTTTAAAACAACTAGTATTAAAGAAATAAATGATTTATTAGATCAATTTTTAAAGGAGGCTTAATATGAATGCAAGTTTCAAAAAAAGATTATGTGCATATCTAATTGACATTGTTTTAGTAGTAATAATTGTTACTATAATAAGTTTATTTATTCCTATTAGTGATAATGCAATTACTTTAAATCAAGAAATGGTTAATTTACAAGATAGTTATTTAAAAGGCGATATAAATTTTACACAATATTTTAATGGAAGTGCTGAAATAGTTAAAGATTTAGATCAAGAACAAATAATTTTTTATGTTTTAATGGCTATTGTAATTATTGCTTATTTCGTTATTTGGCCTTTTTATCATAGCGGACAAACATTTGGTAAGAAAAAATTAAAAATAAGAGTAGTTAAAAACAATGACAAAGATGCAACGATAAACGATTTATTAATTCGTAACGTTATTATTAATAGTTTAGGTTATTTATTAATTCAATTACTAATTGTCTTTGTTTTACCAAGTGAAAGTTATTATATAACCTTAACTACCTTATCATTTATTCAATTAATAATCGTTTTATTTAGTGCTTTTATGATTATCAAAAGAAAAGATAAATGTGGTATTCACGATTTAATAGCAAAAACAAAAGTAATAGAGGTGAAAAAATGAGAGAATTAACAGAACAAGAAATAGTTAGAAGAGATAAAATAAAAACAATTTCCCAAGTATGTAACCCTTATCCAGAAAGATATGAAATTACCCATTCTTTAAAAGAAGCTAGTAATTTAGAAGATGATACCAATAATGTTAAAGTAGCAGGAAGAATTGTTTTTATGCGAAAAATGGGGAAATTAAGCTTTATTAAAATAAGAGATTTCGAAAGTGATTTACAAATATCAATTAAAATTGATTTAGTAGGAGATGAAAAATATCAATTTTTTAAAGAAAATTTTGATATTGGAGATTTCATAGGTGCAGAAGGACAAATGTTTACTACCCATACCGGTGAAAAAACTTTAAGAGCCGAAAAATTTGAATTTCTAGGTAAAGCTTTAAAACCATTGCCAGAAAAATTTCATGGCCTAACCGATCCAGAACTTTGTTATCGTCATCGTTATGTTGATTTAATTATGAATGAAGAAACTAGAAAACGCTTTTTAATTAGAATTAAATTCATTCGAGAATTACGCAATTATTTAGATAATTTAGGTTATTACGAAATTGAAACACCAATTTTAAATAATAAAGCAAGTGGCGCTTTAGCTAAACCTTTTATAGCTCATCATAATGCTTTAGACTTAGATGTTTATTTAAGAATAGCTCCTGAGACATATATGAAAAGAGCTATCGTCGGAGGAATGACTAAAATTTACGAGGTAGCTAGATGCTTTCGAAATGAAGGAATGGACGCTACTCATTTACAAGATTTTACCATGGTAGAAGCTTATCAAGCATATTATAATTATCAAGATAACATGAAATTAATTCAAAATATGATTCAAACAATTATTCAAAATATTTTTGGTACTTTAAAAGTTCAAGTTGGCGATAAAATAGTTGATTTAAGTGGAGAATTTAAAACCGTAACTTTCAGAGAAATAATTATTAAATATGCTAATATTGATATAAAAGAATATAATACCAAAGAAAAACTATTAGCTAAAATATTAGAAGAAAAAATCGAATTAGAAAGTGAAACACCAATTGAAAACCTAGGTTTTGGTAATTTAGTAGATTATCTATATAAAAAAGTTGCTCGTCCTCATATGATAGGCCCCGTTTATTTGACTGAACATCCAACCAGTTTATCACCATTAGCTAGATCTAATGATAATAATAAAGAAATTACTGATCGTTTTCAACTAGTTATTAATGGTGCAGAAATAGTTAATGGCTTTTCTGAATTAGTTGATCCAGCCGAACAAGAAAAAAGACTTTTAGAACAAGCTAAATTAAAAGAAGCTGGCGATGAAGAAGCTATGGAAATGGATTATGATTATATTAATGCCATGGAGTACGGAATGCCACCAATTTCTGGTTGGGGAATGGGGGTTGACCGTTTAGTTCAATTGTTAACCAACAGTGATAACATTAAAGATGTTGTACTATTTCCACTTATGCGTCCTTTAGATAAAGAATGAAATTATATGTAGTTAGACATGGACAAACTGAAAAAAACTTGCTCAATGTTGTTCATGGACAAACCGAATCTGATTTAACTAAAGAAGGAATAAAAAGGACACATGAATTAAAAAAAGAAATCGATAAATTAAAACTAGACGTTGTTATCGCTTCTCCTTTGATTAGAACCAAACAAACTGCTGAAATATTAATTGGTAACCGTTTACCGATTAATACTGATGACCGTTTAATTGAACGTAATTGGGGGTTATGTGAAGGTGCTGATTTAGATAAAGTTGATCGTGTTAAATGTTGGAATTATTATTTAAATTATAAAGAAAATGCGATTGAGCCGTTAAGTGATTTTATGAGAAGAATTGTTGATTTTATTAATGATATAAAAGTTAAATATAAAGATAAAAACGTTTTAGTTGTAACCCACAGTGCTGTTAGTAGAGTTATTTACTATTATTTAAATGGTATTCCTAAAGATGGTGATTTAAGTAAAATAGATATTCCTAATCTGCACATTTTAGAATATGATATATAAATTAATAAAAAAGATTTTCTATCATTTTAAAGAAAAGTACTTTCTTTAGTTGGTGCTTTTCTTTTTAATAAAAAATTGGTAATATAACAACATAAAAAAGATTAATTTTAGATATTGATTTTTGTATAAAAAAGAAAATTCTGATAAATTATGAAATTAGGTTGGAAAACGAATGAAAATGTTATATAATTATAATAATTATGAAATACAGAAAGGAAAGATTAGATGAAAATATTATCTGTTAATGCTGGTAGTTCATCATTGAAATTTCAAATGTATGAAATGCCAGAAGAAAAAGTATTAATTAGTGGTTATGTTGAAAAGATCGGCTTAGAAGATTGTTTTTGGACAGTTAAAGTAAATGGTGAAAAGAAAAAAGATGCTAGATATTTAAAAAATCATACAGAAGCTGTTGCTGTTTTAATTGAAGAACTGTTTAAAAATAACATCGTTGAAAATTTAGAAGAAATTAAAGGAGTAGGTCATCGTGTATTACATGGTGGAGAGAAATATTCTGATTCAGTAATAATTACTGACGAAGTTATCAAAGATATTGAAGATTTAACTAAATTAGGACCACTTCATCATCCTGGTAATTTAGCCGGAATTAAAGCGATGAAAGAAGCTTTACCAAACGTTTTAATGGTTGCTGTTTTTGATACAGCTTTTCATCAAACAATGCCAAAATATAACTATATTTATCCCGTACCATATGAATGGTATTCAAAATATGGCGTTAGAAAATATGGTTTTCACGGAACAAGCCATAAATATATAACAACAAAAATGAAAGAAAAACTAGGCAAAGAAGATGTTAATTTAATTATTTGTCATATTGGTAGTGGTGCTAGTATAGCAGCTGTTAAAGAAGGCAAAGGTTATGATACAACCATGGGACTAACACCGTTAGATGGTTTAATGATGGGAACACGTAGTGGCGCTATTGATCCGTCAATTATAGAATATGTTTGTAAAGAAGCCAATATGGATGTATCAGAAGTTACCAATGCATTAAATAAGAAAAGCGGTTTTTTAGGTATTGCTGGTGTTTCTGATTGTCGCGATGTTGAAAATGAAATGGCTAACGGTAATGAATTAGCTACTTTAGCTTATAAGATGTATAATGATCGAATTGCTAAATATATTGCTGAATATTATATTGAATTAGAAGGTAAAGTAGATGATATTATTTTTACAGCAGGTGTTGGTGAAAATGGTAAAGAAGTAAGAGAATATGTTTTAAATAAACTATCTCCATTAGGAATTAAACTTGATAAAGAAAAAAATGATAGTATCGCTTCATATCGTGAAATTCACGAAGGAATTATTACTACTGATGATTCTAAAGTTGAAGTAATGGTAATACCTACTGATGAAGAGATTATGATTGTTAAAGATACTTATAACTTTATCAAATAGAAAGAGTAGTTGATATGTATAATTATTGTAAATTTATTTATAAAAAAATAAAAAAATATGATACAATTGTTATTGCTCGTCACATCGGACCTGATCCAGATGCTTTAGCTAGTCAATTAGCTTTAAAAGAAGTTATTTTAAATACCTTTCCTCATAAAAAAGTTTATGCTGTTGGTACACCAGCTTCACGTTTTAAATATTTAGGTCAACTAGATAAAACAACTGAAGAAATGTATGATAATAGTTTACTTATTACCGTTGATTTAGCTAATGCTAATAGAATTGATGGGGCTGATATTAGTAGATTTGATTTTTCAATTAAAATTGATCATCATCCTTTTATCGAACAATTTTGTAAATACGAATGGGTTGACGATACTGCTAGTAGTGCCTCACAAATGTTAATTGAATTAATTTTAAATACTAAATTAAAAATGAACAAAGAGAGCGCTCAAAAATTATTTATTGGCGTCGTTAGTGATACTGATCGCTTCTTGTTCTCATATACAACTCCTAAGACTTTCGAGTTAATTGCTGATTTAATTAAAAAATATGATCTTGATATAACTAGTTTGTATAAAGATTTATATTTAACACCATTAAAAGAAGTTAAGTTTAAAGGTTATATTGCCAATAATTTAACGGTAACTGATAATGGATTAGCATATATTAAAATAACGACTGATATTTTAGAAGAATACCAAGTTGATGAAGCAGCTGCTGGTAATATGATTAATAATTTTAATTTTATTAATGAAATTATGGTATGGGCTACTTTTACTGAAGATGTTAAAAATAATAACATTCGTGGTTCTATTAGGTCTAGAGGTCCAATAATTAATAAAGTTGCTGAACAATTTAATGGTGGGGGTCATATATACGCTAGTGGTGTTAGAGTTAATGATTTTAAAGAAGTCGATAATTTAGTTGAACAATTAGATAAAACTTGTCAAGAATATAAGGAAATGAATTAATTTCCTTTTTTTAATATTGAATTTAACTTTAGTTGTATTGAATATGATGGATCTTAATCATAGCGATGGAGGTAAAACCTATGTTGAAACAATGTTTGCCAATGAATATCTAGAGAAGAAAGAAAAAAGTTTATCAAAAATAAAGATTGTAGCTTGTTACAATCTTTTTATATGATTGGATTTTCAACATCAGTTGTTGACTCACTTGGTGGTGAAGTAAATACAACGTACAAAGTAATGATAGCCGAAATAACGACTAAATAAGAAGCAATAATTTGAAGATTATATGATTTTAAATCTTCACCCTCATTAGCTGAAATATCTTTTAAACGATAATTAACACTTAAAAAAACTAAAGCTATTATTAAAATTAAAATACGGTTAAATTTAGATAAATAATCAGCTGTTGTCGGCTTTAATAAAGGACGTTCTTTTTTTAAATAAGCTTTTTCGTTTTTAAGAAGAAATATCGATATAACAATTGAAAGAATTGATAAAAAAGAAAACCATAATTGAACATTTAATACATGAACTTCATTTTGTTTATTCATAATCACTTTCTAAATTTTTATTTAATAATTGATATTCTTTTAACTCACTAACAGTAACGAATTGATAACCTTGTTTTTTAAGTTCAGGTACGATTTTCTTGACCGCTTCAAAAGTTCTCTCATAAGTATCGTGCATTAAAATAATATCGCCATTTTTAACTTTAGAAATAGCTCTAGAAGCTATTTTATCACTGTTTTTTATTTTCCAATCCATCGTATCTACATTCCATAAAACAATCTCTAAATCAGTGTTACTACGCAATTTTTTATTAATTCCTCCGTAAGTTGGTCTTAAATATTTAGGAGTATAATTTAATTTTTCTTTAGTAATTGTTTGAACTTTTTCAATTTGGTTTTTTAATTCAACTTCACTTAATTTAGTTAACCATTTATGACTATAGGAATGATTACCAATTTCATTACCATTTTCAATCATTGTAATTAAGGTTTGTTCATAAATTGCTACTTTATTTCCTAAAATGAAGAAAGTAGCACTTGCATCGTTTTCTTTTAAAAAATCTACAATTTTTTTAGTATATTTACTTGGACCATCATCAAAAGTTAGAGCAACTACCGGTTTATTAGGATCGATTGTTTTAGTCTTTTCATTGTAAGTAGGTAGTTCGTTTTTTTTGTTATTTTCCTCTATCTTAATAGACAATGGTAATTCACTTGTCGGAATAGTAATCGTTATAATTCCGCAACTAGAACTAGCAATGGTAGCTGGGTTAAAAAAGAAAGTGATACTTTGATCATTTAAAACAAAATATTTTAAATCACTTAGTTTTATTTTATTATTTAAAAGACAATCTTTATATTCTTTATATAAATAATCTTTAATAGTAGTTAATAATTTTTCATCATCTTTAACTATATCTTTAATACTTAAAAAGTCTTTACTTTTCTTATCGTATATAAAAGTTTTAATACTATTAATGGGATGCGCTAAAGAAGAACTGTTAACGAATTCATAAATTGCAATACTTATATAGCGCTCATTAACTAAACTATAAGTATAATCAATATTTAACTCAGATTTTTGATTTAAAATTTTTACATTTTGATAATTTTTTACAAAATTTTTATATTTATCTTGAGTATATTTACTAACAACTTTGTCTAATTTTTTTATACCAGTTGTTGGTGTATTAATAGCTATAATAATATTTTCATGCTCTTCAATAATAGTATCAACTTGTTCATTATTTAAATCTTTTCCACAACCAAATAAGCTTAAACATAAAAATAAACATAGTAATTTTTTGTACATATTACCACCTAAATAAATATATTCTTATATTTTAAAATAAATGTAGAAAAAGGCTAATAAAAGAAGATTTTTAAAGCCAAAAACAACTAATAAAAAAATTAAAAAATCAAAAAAATAAAAAAATGATATTTTGATAAAATTTAAAAAATTACACTTTTAAAAATAGTTAATATTTACAAACAAGTAAGCGAAAAACGTTTAAAACAAAGGGCTTTTTGACAATAAATGGTTG
This sequence comes from uncultured Bacilli bacterium, assembly GCA_944368805.1. Lineage (GTDB taxonomy): Bacteria > Bacillota_I > Bacilli_A > RF39 > UBA660 > CALVXC01. The sequence continues at coordinate 3,315 of CALVXC010000037.1, read as the reverse complement.
AAAACGCAAAAAACAAAAAAGTTAAAAAATAACAAAATGTAAAATTTACATTTTTTTAAATTTGATTTTCCTTATAAAATAAGGCGTAGATGATAATTGGATTAAAAATACATAAAAAGTTTTCACATTTCTATTGCTTTTTTATTTATAATAGGGTTATAATTGAATTATCAAATAAGAAAATAGGAGTGAAGTAAATGATCGATACAGAAACAAAAGAACTTAATTTAAAGGTAGTTAAAAGAAACGGAAAAAAAGTTGATTTTGACGGAACTAAAATTGCAATTGCTATTAAAAAAGGTTTTGATAGTATTAAAAAGGAAGATGAAGAGGGGAACATCGTTAGAAAATATACTGAAAAAGATATTAATAAGATTTATAATGCTGTTATTAAAAGAATTGAAAAAGAATATAAAGATAGTTCAAGTATTAAAATCGAAATGATTCAAGATATGATTGAACATGAATTAGAAAAAAAAGGTTATCCAGATGTTTTTAAATCTTTTTCAGAATATCGTGAACGACGTAATCAATCACGTCAAATGTTTTTCGAAGAAAAAAAGAAACATAAATTTTTAAAAGTTATTGAAAGCCTAGGCCTAAAAACAGCTGTTGAAGAAGATAGCAAACGTGAAAACGCTAATATCGATGGTGATACAGCCATGGGAACTATGCTTCATTATGGAAGCGCTATTTCTAAAGAGTTTAGTAAATCATATTTGATTAAGAAAAAATTTGTTGATGCTCATGACGAAGGTGATATTCATATTCATGATTTAGACTTTTTGGCTATGGGAACAACTACTTGTTGTCAAATAGATTTAAACAAATTATTTAAAAATGGTTTTTCAACTGGTCATGGTCATTTACGCGAGCCAAGTAATATTATGTCATATTCAGCTTTAGCAGCTATTGCCATTCAATCTAATCAAAATGATCAACATGGTGGTCAAAGTATACCTGCTTTTGATTATTATTTAGCACCTGGTGTTTTAAAAACATTTAAAAAACAATTTAAACAAATTTTGTGCGATTTTCTAGATTTAACTGATTTTATAAAATTTATTAGTCTTAAAAGTATCCTTAAAGATATTGATAAATTACAATCAATTGAAGTTGATTTAACGATATTTGAAAGTTACTTTAAAGAATCTGAAGAAGTAAAAAGACTTTTTGAAAAAGCTTATAGTAAAGCTTTAGCGCAAACTGAAAAAATAACTTATCAAGCAATGGAAGCTTTTATTCATAATTTAAATACAATGCATTCTAGAGCAGGAGCACAAGTACCATTTTCTTCAATTAACTTTGGAACAGATACTTCTAAAGAAGGACGAATGGTTATTAAAAATTATTTGTTAGCTACTGATGCTGGTTTAGGTCATGGTGAAACACCAATTTTTCCAATTTCTATTTTCAAAGTTAAAGAAGGAATTAACTTTAATGAAGGAGAACCTAATTATGATCTATTCAAATTAGCGTGTAAAGTTTCAGCTAAAAGATTATTTCCTAATTTCTCATTTATTGATGCACCATTTAATTTAGCTCCTTATAAAGGGACAGTTGAAACTGAAGTAGCTTATATGGGATGTCGAACTAGAGTTTTAGGTAATGTTGTTGATCCTGATAAAGCTGTAACACCAGGTCGTGGTAATTTATCTTTTACTTCAATTAACCTACCACGAATTGGAATAAAACATGGACTTCCAACTAATGAAAAAACCGATTTAGATGCTTTTTATCAAGAATTAGGTGAAAAAATGGATTTGGTTAAAGACCAATTGTTAGAAAGATTTGAAATTCAATGCAATAAACATGTTTATAATTTCCCATTTGTTTTTGGACAAGGGGTTTGGATCAACTCGGAAAACTTAAAACCAACTGATAAATTAAAAAGGATTTTAAAACATGGAACTTTATCAATAGGTTTTATTGGTTTAGCTGAATGTTTGAAAGCTTTGATTGGCGAACATCATGGTGAAAGCAAAAAGGCTCAAAAATTAGGTTTAGATATTATTGGTTTTATGCGCAATAAATGCGACGAATATGCTAAACAATATAATTTGAACTTTACTTTATTAGCAACACCGGCCGAAGGATTATCAGGAAGATTTGTTAATATTGATAAAGCCATTTACGGAAAAATAAAGGGCATAACTGATCGTAATTATTATACTAACTCATTTCACATACCAGTTTATTATCATATAACAATTGCTGATAAAATTAAACTAGAAGCACCATATCATAATTTAACTAATGCTGGACACATTTCTTATATTGAATTAGATGGCGATCCTAGTGATAATTTAGAAGCTTTTGAAAAAATTGTTCGTTTAATGAAAGAAGCAGGAATTGGTTATGGAGCTATTAATCATCCAGTTGATCGTGATCCAGTATGTGGCTATGTTGGAGTTATTAAAGATGTTTGTCCAGGATGTGGACGTAAAACTGGTGAAGCAATTACCGTTGATAAATTAAATAGTATAAAAGGAGGAAAATAAAATGGAAAAAAAAGAAACTAAAAGTAGAATGGTTGGCGAAGGAGTTGAATTCGAAAGAATCAGAAGAATTACTGGTTATTTAGTAGGTACTGTTGACCGTTTTAATAACGCTAAAAAGTGTGAAGTTAATGATCGTGTAAAACATGGCTAAAATTAGATTAGCTGCACCATTACAAACAGATAGTATTGTCGATGGTGAAGGGTTAAGAGCTGTTGTTTGGACACAAGGTTGTATTCATAATTGTGAAGGTTGTCATAACCCTGAAACGCATGATTTAAAAGGTGGTTATTTAGAAGACATTGATAATTTAAAAAAAGATATTCTAGCTTTAGAACATCATGATGGAATAACTTTATCAGGCGGGGATCCTTTTGTTCAAATTGATGCTTGTCTAGAAATAGCTACCTTTTGTAAAGAAAATAATCTAAATATCTGGTGTTATACAGGTTATACATTTGAACAATTAATGATTATGAATAAACATAATAAACAAATAATTAAATTGTTAGAACAAATCGATGTTTTAATTGATGGTAAATTTATTTTAGCTGAAAAAAGTTATGCGTGTCCATTTAGAGGATCTAAAAATCAACGTGTTTTAGATGTTAAAGAAAGTTTAAAAGCTAATAAAGCCGTCATATTAAAAAAATATCGAATTCAGGAAAAAGTTAACTTAAACGCTTATGATGAATTAGTGTTTATATAAGAATATCGTTTGATATTCTTTTTCATATTATATTTATAAAAAAACTTAAATAAGAATTTTCCTTATTTAAGTTTTTTAATCGGTTTTTAAATCATTTATTTCACTTA
>CALVXC010000036.1 GCA_944368805.1 uncultured Bacilli bacterium | reverse complement strand
AAATAGAAACAGCTAAAAATATGTTAGAATTAGATATTGAGATTGATAAAATAATTAAAGTTACTGGATTATCTTTAGGTGAAATAAATGATTTAAAAACCGATTAACTAATTAAAAACGAGTCAAATGAGACTTTTTTTTAATTAAAAAAAAAGTAATTTTAAAATTACCTTTTTAAATAATATTTGTAACTTATTTAAATATTATTTTGCATCTTCCTCTACTAATTGTAAAATAACCATTAATGCATCGTCACCACGACGTTCATTTAGTTTTAAAATTCTTGTATAACCACCGTTTCTATTAGCATATCTAACAGCTAAATCATTAAAAACTTTTTTAACTACTTCATTATCGTTATGAACAAAAGCTAAAGCTTTTCTTCTAGCAACTAATGATCCGTCTTTACCATATGAAATCATTTTATCAACAAATTTGCGTACTTCTTTTGCTCGAGTTTCCGTTGTTTCTATTTTTTCTTTCATAATAACGTCTTTAGTTAGATTGGCAAGCATACTTCTGCGGTGCTTATTATCTCTTCCTAACTTTCTATAAGCCATAATATTCCTCCTAACTATTAATCTTCGTCACGGAATCTAAGTCCCATATCTTTAATTTTATCCATTACTTCTTTAAGGGATTTTTTACCTAAATTACGAATTTTCATCATTTCAAGTTCTGATTTTTGTGTCAAATCACCTAAAGTATTAATACCTGCACGTTTTAAACAGTTATAAGCACGAACTGAAAAATCTAAATCATCAATTGGACGCTCTAATTTTTTAAGTTTACTATCTTCTTGTTTAGCATTCATAATACCAGTCATATCAGCAATATCACTTAAGTTAGTAACAATATTTAAATGTTCCACTAATATTTTAGCACCTAAAGCCATTGCTTCTTCCGGTCTAATTGAACCATTAGTATAAACATTCATAATTAGTTTATCATAACTAGCATCTTGACCGACACGTGCACTATCAACTTCATAACTAATTCTTTCAATTGGTGAATATAATGCATCAATTGGAATATAACCGATTTTATCGTTTTCGATATAACTTTTATTTTCACTTGAAGGTACATAACCTCTACCATTAGCAACAATTAATTCCATATCTAACTTTCCACCCTTTGATAAAGTAGCAATAACTTGATCAGGGTTAATTATTTCAATATCAGCATCATGTTCAATATCAGCTGCTGTGACTACTTTTTCTTCATTTACTGATAAATGAAGAGTTTTTATTTCCTCTGAATGATTCTTAATAACGATGCTTTTTAGATTTAAAATAATTGCCGTTACATCTTCAACAATTCCATCAATCGTTTGAAATTCATGCATGATACCATCAATTTTTACAGCAACAATCGCACTACCTGGCATTGAAGACATCATAACACGTCTTAAAGCGTTTCCAAGCGTTGTTCCAAAACCTCTTTCTAAAGGCTCTAATTCAAATTTACCATAATTATTATTTTCAATATATTCAGTGATTTTATATGTTGGTTTTTCAAAATTCAACACTGTTTCCCACTCCTTTTCTTTAATCATTTCCACTTTATGACCACAATTAGCCACGTGGTCGTTTTGGTGGACGACATCCATTATGTGGTATTGGTGTAACATCAGTTATCGATGCAATTTCTAACCCTGCCGCTTGCAGTGAACGAATCGCTGTTTCACGACCTGAACCTAATCCTCTAACAAATACTTCTACTGTTTTCATCCCCATATCAATTGCTGCTTTAGCTGCTGCCTCAGCACTCATACCTGCAGCAAATGGAGTTGATTTTTTACTACCTTTGAAACCTAAAGTTCCAGCTGATGCCCAACTAATCGCATTACCATCTTTATCACAGATTGTTACGATAGTATTATTAAAAGTTGATTTAATGTACGCTTTTCCTTGTGGTACATTCTTTTTAACTTTACGTTTTCTTGGTTTATAAGCCATTTATATAACCTCCTATCACTTTTTCTTATTAGCTATAGTTTTACCTTTACCTTTACGAGTACGAGCATTACGATTTGTTCTTTGTCCTCTTACTGGTAAACCTTTTTTATGGCGAGTTCCTTGATATGAATTAATTTCCATTTTTGTTTTAATATTCATGTTAACTTCGCGACGTAAATCACCTTCAGTTAAATATTTATTTACCTCATCACGAATACGAACTAATTCATCGTTACTTAACTCACCAGCTTTTTTATTAGGATTAACTTTCGCGTCTTTTAAAATTGTATTAGACAAACTTCTACCAATTCCATAAATATAAGTTAACGCGATTTCAATTCTTTTACCATTTGGTATATCTACTCCTTTAATACGTGCCATAAAACACCTCCTATTTAACCTTGTCTTTGCTTATGTTTTGGATTTTCACAAATAATCCAAACTTTGCCTTTTCTTCTTACAACCCTACATTTAGGGCACATTGGTTTTACTGATGCTCTTACTTTCATATTAACTCCTCCTATAAGTTATTCGCCCACGTGTTAAATCATATGCTGATATTTCAAGTGTAACTGTATCGCCTGGTAAAATGCGAATATAGTTCATTCGGATTTTACCAGAAACGTGGGCTATGACAATATGTCCATTTTCCAGTTCCACTTTAAATTCGCCACTTGGTAAAACCTCAATTACTTTACCTTCTGTTTCAATCATATCTTGTTTAGCCATATTTTCACCTCTTTGTTAAGATTTTATAACCATCATCCAATACTACTACTGTATGTTCATAGTGCGCCGATGGTTTATTATCGGCTGTTACAATTGTCCAATCATCATCTAAAATAAAGATATTAGCTGTTCCATAATTTAACATTGGTTCAACAGCAATTACCATTCCTGTTTTTAAAATAGGACCAGTATTTTCTTTACCATAATTAGGAACATCAGGTTCTTCATGTAATTTAATTCCTACTCCGTGACCAACTAATTCTTTAACAACTCCTAAATGATGTTTATGCGCATAAGCACTAATGCTAGCGCCAATATCACCAACACGAACGCCATTTTTAATAACATTCAAGCCAGCAAACAAAGCTTTTTCGGTATGTTCTAATAAATATTGCTTTTTTTCACTTATGTCTCCAACAGCATAAGTCCAAGCTGAATCACCATGATAGCCTTTATAGCAAGCTCCAATATCAATTGAAATAATATCACCATTTTTTAATTTATAATCACTTGGAATACCATGAACAACTTGTTCATTAACTGACGTACAAATAGAAGCAGGAAAGCCATTATAATTTAAAAATGATGGAGTGGCATTTTGACTAATTATAAAATCATAAGCTAATTTATCTAACTCTTTAGTTGTAATACCTGGTTTAATAAATGGTTTTAAATAATTGTGTGTTTGACCAACTATTAAGCCAGCTTTTTCTAAAAGTTCTATTTCACGAGGAGACTTAATACTAATCATTATTTACCTCGTTAATAATAGCTTCAATTTGTTCAAATGTATAAGCTTGATTTATACCACTATTGACTTTTTTCAAAACGCCTTTATCTTGATAAAATTTTATAATAGGCTTTGTTTCTGTTATATAAGTTTGATATCTTTTTTCAAAAGTTGCTTCATTATCGTCTTCACGCACTACCAATTTTTGATTACAAGCATCACATAACATATCATAATGTGGTTTCGTATTTTCAAACAAAGTATTATAAACACGACCACAATTAGGACATGAAACACGACCTAAAATTCGTTTTTTCAAAATATCTTTAGGAGCTTCTAATAAAATAACATATCCTAATTTTTTATTAAGATCTGATAATATTTTATCGTAATTATAAGCTTGGTTTAAATTGCGTGGAAAACCATCTAAAATATACCCATTTAAACAGTCATCTTGTCTTAGTCGTTCTTCTAATAAAGGCATAACTATCTCATCACTAATTAATTTCCCGTTTTGCATTTGTTCCATTATTTCTTGATTATTTCCTTCTTTTAAATTAGCTCTTATTAAATCACCAATAGAAATATGTGGTAATTTATATTTATCATGAATTAACTTAGCTTGTGTTCCTTTACCAGCAGCCGGAGGCGCGATTAGAATAATATTTTTCATCGGCGTCTTCTTGAAGTCGTATAATTACGACTTACTAATTGACTTTCTAATTGTTTATATGTCTCTAAAGCTACACCAACAACGATTAAAATTCCTGTACCACCAATACTAACACTTGTAGGCAAGTTAGAAACCCATCCAAATAAAATTGGTAAAGCTGCAATAATAGCTAAGAAAATAGCTCCAACAAAAGTAATTCTCTTTATAACTCTACTTACATATGTAATCGTTTCTTCACCAGGACGAATACCTGGTACATAACCACCTTGTTTTTGCAAATTTTCAGCCATTTCTTTTGGTTTTAATTGAACAAAAGTATAAAAATAACAAAAACCAATAATTAATAACATATAAAGCGCGAAGCCTGTTCCGGAACTAAATGATAACCATTTATTAACAAATAGTTGAATGCTTTCGTTTTGTGAAAAAGAAGCAATAATCGATGGAATTGAAATAAGGGCTGAAGCAAAAATAACGGGAATAACTCCAGCTGAGTTAAGTTTAAATGGTATATAACTTTGTTTACCTGAAGATTTTGATGATTTATTAGCATATTGAATTGGTAATCGTCTTTCCGCACATTGAACGTAAATAATACCAACAATAATACCTAAATAAATAAGTACAAAAATACTAAACATTACAATTCCTAAAAATAATCCTTGGGTACTACCTGTTGTAATTAAGGCTTGATAAGCATCTTTAAACATTGATGGTAATGATGCGATAATTCCGGCCATAATAATTAATGAAATACCATTACCAATACCTTTTTGAGTTATTTGATCACCCATCCATAATAATAAGGCTGTACCAGCTGTTAAAATAAGTGCGATTTGCATATATTCTAAAGCTGTTGCATCAGGAATAAACGCTAAAGAGAACATATATCCTTGAATAAAGGCTAGGATAATTCCTAATACTCTTGTTATTTGATTTAATTTAACTTTTCCAGTTTGACCTTGTTTAGCTAAATCAGATAAATAAGGAACAATATCCATTTGCAATAATTGAATAGCAATTGATGCCGTAATATAAGGCATTACCCCTAAAGCAAAAATTGAAAAACGTTCCATAGCGCCACCACCCATGGCGTTCATAAGTTCTAGAAAACCTAAATTATCACCTAAAGCGCTTCTATCAATACCTGGTACAATAATTGTTGTCCCTAATTTAAAGATGAATAAAACTATTAATGTAAACAATACTTTTTTTTGTAAATCTTTATTTTTGGGATTAAATAGTTGCTTAATATTCGCAAACAATTTAAATCACCTCTGCTTTTCCACCTAATTTTTCTATTTGTTCTTTGGCTACATTAGAAAATTTATGTGCCTTTACAGTTAATTTTTTACTTAATTTTCCTTTTCCTAATACTTTAATTCCATCAAGTTGTTGTTTAACTAATCCCATTTCTTTTAATAATTCTGGTGTAATAACAGCACCATCTTCAAATTTATCTAAATCACTTAAATTAATTACAGCATAAACTGTTTTAAATTTCGCATTGGAAAAACCACGTTTTGGTATACGACGGAATAAAGGTAATTGACCACCTTCAAAACCTGGACGTACGCCTCCACCACTACGGGCGTTTTGTCCTTTATGACCTTTACCACTAGTTTTACCAGTTCCACTACCTGGTCCACGACCAACACGTTTACGGTTTTTCGTAGCACCTTCATTTACTGTTAAACTATGTAATTTCATAATATCTCCTCTACTTTTTTACCACGTAATTTAGCAACTTCTTCAACTGATTTTAATGAAGTTAGAGCATTTAACGTAGCATATGCCATATTAATTTTTGTGTTAGAACCAAGTGATTTAGATAAAATATCTTTAACGCCAGCTAATTCTAATACTGATCTTACTGGTCCGCCAGCTTTAACTCCTGTACCTTTTAAAGCTGGTTTTAACATTACACGACTAGCGCTTCTTACGCCAATTACTTCGTGAGGGATTGTTCTGTTTTCAACAAGTGAAATATTAACAACATTTTTCGTTGCAGCTTGAACTGCTTTTTTGATAGCATCTGGAACTTCATTAGCTTTTCCCGTTCCTAGACCAACGCGTCCTTTACGATCACCTACAACAACTGTAGCTGAAAAACGGAAACTACGACCACCTTTAGTTACTTTTGTAACTCGACTAATATTAATTACTTCTTCATCAAATTGTTTTGGGCGTGGTTCTCTTCTTTTTCTTTCCATTGTTACCCTCCTTTAGAATTCTAATCCATTTTCACGTGCCGCTTCAGCTAAAGCTTTAACACGTCCATGGTATAGGTATCCACCTCGATCAAATGTTACCTTTTTAATTTTAGCTTTTAAAGCTCTTTTAGCTAGTAACTGTCCAACTTTAGTAGCTGCTTCGATATTACCACCATTTTTTAATTTTAATTCTTTATCGATTGATGAACAACTTACTAAAGTAGTATGTGTGCTATCGTCAATTATTTGTGCGAAAATGTTATTGTTTGATCTAAAAACATTTAATCTTGGTACTTCATTTGTCCCGACTACTTTGTTACGCACACGAGCATGTCTAGCTTTACGTACTTCGTTACGAGATACTTTCTTTATCATAAGTATTACTCTCCTTTACTTAAATAATTATTAAGAAGCTTTCTTTCCTTCTTTACGACGAACATGTTCATCACTATAACGAATTCCTTTACCTTTATAAGGTTCTGGTTTTCTTATTTTTCTAACATTAGCAGCAAACTCTCCAACAAGGCATTTATCGATACCACTAATAACTGCTTCGTTAACTGCTGGTACTGTTACTGTAAGACCACTTGGAATATCTATTTCTACTGGATGTGAATAACCAGCCGATACTACTAATTTATTTCCTTTTAATTGAAAACGATATCCAACACCAACGGCTTCTAATTTCTTTTCATAACCTTTAGAAACACCTTCGATCATATTAGCAACAATAGCATTAGCTGTTCCATGAAATTTTTTATATTCATCGTTTTTTCTTTCAAATGAAACTTCATTATCTTTAATTATAGCAGTGATATTTTTATTAATTTCAGTAGAAAGTTCACCCTTAGGACCTGATACTGTTATCATATTACCATCTGCTATGACTTTAACACCTTCTGGTATTGTTAGTACTCTATTTCCAATACGACTCATAATATCTTCCTTTCTACCAAATATAAGCTAAAACTTCACCACCAAGAGAATTTTCTCTTGCTTGTTTATCGCTCATAACTCCTTTTGATGTTGATACAATGGCAATACCTAAACCATTTAAAACTTTAGGGATTTCATTAGCTTTAGCATATACTCTAAGTCCTGGTTTAGAAATTCTTTTAAGTCCAGTAATAACACGCTCTTTTTTATCGCCATATTTTAAACTTAAAACAATTATATCTTGAACATTGTTTTTCTTAATTTTATAATCGTTTATAAAACCCTCATCTTTTAAAATTCTTGCAATTTCTTTTTTGATTGTTGAAGCGGGTACTTCAACTTCTTTATATCGCATTTGATTAGCGTTACGAATTCTTGTAAGCATATCTGCGATTGGATCTGTCATACTATAATCCTCCCTTCTGGTTTACCAACTAGATTTTTTAATTCCTGGTATTTGCCCCTTATAAGCTAGTTCTCTAAAACAAATACGGCAAATGCCATATTTTTTAAGTACTGAATGGGGTCTACCACAACGAGAACATCGTGTGTATTCACGTACTTTATATTTTGGCTTACGACTAGCTTTTACAACCATACTTTTTTTAGCCATATTTTCCTCCTAATTTATTACTTCTTAAATGGCATACCAAAGCCTTTTAAGAGTTCAAGTGCTTCTTCATTAGTTTTTGCTGTTGTAACAAAAACAATATCCATTCCGCGCACTTTAACTACATCGTCATATTCGATTTCTGAAAAAATTAATTGTTCAGTTAAACCTAACGTATAATTTCCACGACCATCGAATGATTTTGGAGATATCCCTCTAAAATCTCTAACTCGTGGTAAAGTGATACGAATTAATTTATCCAAGAAATTATACATACTTTCACCACGTAAAGTAACTTTACAACCAATTGGTTGACCGGCTCTAATTTTAAAACCAGCAATCGCTTTTTTAGCAACTGTTTTAACAGGTTTTTGACCAGTTATAATTTCTAAATCACGCATAGCAGCATCTAATAATTTACTATTACTGCTTGCATCACCAGCACCGATATTAACGACAATTTTTTCTAATTTAGGTACACTCATTTTAGATGTATATTTATACTTTTCAGTTAAACTTGGTATAATTTCATCATTATATTTTTGTTTTAGGCGGTTCATAAATTTCCTCCTCCCAATTAATCAATACTTTCGTTTGATTTTTTAGCAATTCTAATTTTTTTACCATTTTTATCAGTACTATGACCGATTCTAGTTCTTTTTTTTGTCTTTGGATCCTTAATCATAACATTAGAAACATGGATTGGAGCTTCCATTTCAACAATACTTCCTGCTGTTTGACCGTCTCCTTTGACATGCTTTTTAATATAGTTAACACCTTCTACAACAACACGATTATCTTGTTTTAAAGTTTTAACTATTTTGCCTTCTTTACCTTTATCTTTACCGGCAATTACGACAACTTTATCTCCTACTTTTACGTTCATGCTTTCCCTCCAATACTTTCTTTATAGCACTTCTTTAGCAAGCGATACGATTTTCATAAAATCCTTATCTCTAAGTTCACGCGCTACTGGTCCAAAAACACGAGTTCCAACAGGTGTCTTATCAGTTTTTGATTTAATAATTACACAAGCATTATCATCAAATTTAATATAAGATCCGTCTTCTCTTCTTAGACCAAATTTACTTCTAACGACAACAGCAATAACAACTTTACCTTTACTAATAGCACTGTTGGGTGCTGCTTTTTTTACAGTTCCAACAACAATATCACCAATATTACCTGTTTTAACTTTGCTACCTCCAAGAACACGAATTACTGAAATAATTCTAGCTCCAGAATTGTCAGCAACTTTTAAACGGCTTTCTTGTTGAATCATATATTAACCTCCTCGCTTACAGTATAACTGCTTTTTCTACTATTTCGGCTAAATAATAACGTTTTGTTTTTGATAATGGTCTTGTTTCAACAATACGTACTTTATCACCTTTTTTAGCCATATTCTTTTCATCATGCGCGGCAAATTTCTTTGAATATTTAACACGTTTGCCATATAATGGATCTTTTTTATAAGTTTCAACTAAAACAGTAATTGTCTTATCGTTTTTAACACTTACAACTTTACCAATTAATTCACGTCTATTTTTCTTTTCCATTCTTACCTCCTAATATCCTCAAGTTCGCGTTCACGTAAAATCGTTTTCATACGTGCTACTAACTTTCTTAATTCTCTTATTCTTGAAGGTTTTTCTAAAGATCCGGTTGCTTGGCTAAAACGTAAATTAAATAATTCTTCTTTTGATTCTTCGATTTTTTTAATTAATTCTTCATTAGATAATTCTCTTAATTCATTATTTTTCACGCTTACTCACCATCTTCCCTTTTGACAAACTTACATTTGATCGGCAATTTATGCATTGCTAATCTCAATGCTTCTCTAGCTACTTCTTCACTAACGCCAGCAACTTCAAACATTACTTTTCCTTTTTTAACAACAGCTACCCATACTTCAGGTTGACCTTTACCTTTACCCATACGTGTTTCTAACGGTATTTTAGTTAATGATAGGTGTGGGAAGATATTAATCCAAACTTTTCCACCACGTTTCATATAACGATTCATCGCAACACGAGCAGCTTCAATTTGTTGACCTGTTAACCAAGCGCCTTCCATAGCCATTAAGCCATATTCACCAAAGTTAACTTTAGTATTTCCTCTAGCTTTACCTTCATAAGGTAGGCGATGTGGTTTACGATATTTAGTCTTTTTTGGTATTAACGCCATGTTTATTACCTCCCTTTTTCTTATTCGGAAGGATTTCACCTTTGTAAATCCAAACTTTTACCCCAATTTTTCCATAAGTAGTATCAGCTTCTTTATGTGCATAATCAATATCAGCTCTTAAAGTATGAAGAGGTAAATTACCTTCAGTATAACCTTCAGTTCTAGCCATATCAGCGCCACCTAAGCGACCAGAAACAGCTGTTTTAATTCCTTTAGCTCCAGCTTTCATTGTATTTCTAATAGCTCTTTTTTGGGCAATTCTAAATGAAACACGATTTTCAATTTGATGAGCAATCGATTCAGCTACTAACGCTGCATCTAAATCAGGGCTTTTAATTTCCATGATAGAAATTTGAATATTTTCATCAACTAATTTTGTTAATTCTTTTTTGATTTTTTCAATCTCGTCACCACCATGACCGATAACAACACCAGGTTTAGCAGTATTAATAATAACATCGGTTTTTTTGTTATTACGTTCAATAATAACACTTGAAACAGCAGCATCTTTCAATCTTTTTGATAAATATTTACGAATTTTATTATCATTATTTAAAAATTTGGCAAAATCTTTATTATCAGCATACCATCTAGATTCCCAAGTTTTATTGATGCCTATTCTAAGTCCGACTGGACTAACTTTTTGACCCACGAGTTTTCCTCCTTTGCTTAATTATTATCACTTACAACAATTGTAATGTGACTAGTTCTTTTTTTAATCGGATCAACATTTCCTCTTGATCCAAATTTTATTCTTTTTAATGTTCTTCCTTCATCAACAAAGGCTTCTTTAACATATAATGTTTCTTTATCTAAATTAAGATTATTTACAGCATTCGCAACTGCTGATGTTAATACTTTTTTACTCATGCGTGCTGCTTCTTTATTTAGATTTGTTAAAATAATGTCAGCTTCTTTAACACTTTTACCTCTTATCAAGTCAATAACTAAACGAGCTTTACGAGGTGCGATTCGAAGTTCTTTAGCTTGTGCTTTTGCTTCCATTTTAATCCTCCTTCTTTGGAACTATTTCTTTTTATTGTCACCGTGTCCGCCGAATTTACGGGTAGGTGCGAATTCTCCTAATTTATGTCCAACCATATCTTCTGTTACATAAACAGGAATAAATTCTTTACCATTATGAACAGCAAATGTGTGTCCAATAAATTCAGGAAAAATTGTTGAACGGCGAGACCATGTCTTAATGACTTCTTTTTTATTTTCTTTATTTAATTTTTCGACCTTATTTTTTAAATGACTATCAATAAAAGGTCCTTTTTTTAAACTTCTTGCCATTTTAAATTCATCCTTTCACTATTTTTTACGTCTGCGAACAATTAATTTATCAGATTGTTTATTATTTTTACGAGTTTTGTATCCTAATGCTGGTTTACCCCAAGGTGTAACTGGTCCTTTACGACCAATAGGTGCGCGTCCTTCACCACCACCATGTGGATGATCATTAGGATTCATAACTGAACCACGAACAGTTGGTCTAATTCCCATATGTCTTTTACGGCCAGCTTTCCCTAAATGAACTAATTCATGATCAGCATTTCCAACTTCACCAATAGTAGCTTTACAAGTTCCTAATACTTTACGAACTTCGCCACTAGCTAAACGAAGTAATACATATTTTCCTTCTGAACCTAAAATTTGAACACTTGAACCAGCACTACGGGCTAATTGACCACCTTTTCCAGGTTTTAATTCAACATTATGAACCATTGTTCCTTCAGGAATATTTGCAAGTGGTAAAGCGTTACCAATTTTAATATCAGCGTTTTCACCACTTACTATTTTAGCGCCTACTTTTAAACCTTTAGGAGCTATAATATATCTTTTTTCGCCATCAGCATAATTAATTAAAGCAATGTTAGATGTTCTATTGGGATCGTATTCAATACTAGCAACAGTTCCAACAACATCATATTTATCTCTTTTAAAATCGATAATACGATATTTTCTTTTAGCGCCACCACCTTGATGTCTTACTGTTATTTTACCTTGATTGTTACGGCCACCTTTTTTTGTTATTTTAGTAACCAATGATTTTTCAGGTGTCGTTTTAGTTATTTCTTCGTTAACTAAAGTTGACATCCCACGGGTACCATTAGTTATTGATTTATAATTTTTAATCGCCATTATATACCCTCCTAATCGTTAACTAAGTTCGATTGAACTTCCTTCTTTTAATTTAACAATTGCTTTTTTAACTTTGTTAGTCTTTCCTTCATAACGACCAACTCTTTTTTTCTTTGGTTTAACGTTAATAATATTAACACTTTCAACTTTTACATCAAAAATATTTTCGATAGCTTGTTTGATTTGCGTTTTATTAGCTTTAACATCTACACTAAAAGTTATAGTGTTTTTGTTTTGAGCTAAATCAGCACTTTTTTCAGTTATAATTGGTGCTTTAATAATATCGCGATAGTTATTCATTAAACAAGCACCTCCTCTATAGCTTTAATAGCATCTTTAGTAATTATCATTTTATCAGCTGCTACAACATCATAAGTATTAATCTCATCAGCTTGTAATAATAAAATATTATTTAAATTACGAGTTGCTAAAATCATATTTTCATCTAATTCGTTAACTACGATTAGAATGTTTTTATCAGCTTTTAAATTTTTCATAATTGCACTCATATCTTTTGTTTTATTGCTTTCAATTTTAAAATCATCGATAACGATTAATTCTTTATCTTTTAATTTATAAGCTAAAGCTGATTTTAAAGCTAATCTTCTTTCTTTTTTGTTCATTTTAAAAGAATAGCTACGTGGATGTGGTCCAAATACAACACCACCACCTGGCCAATGTGGAGCACGAGTACTACCTTGACGAGCACGTCCTGTTCCTTTTTGACGCCATGGTTTTTTACCACCACCACTTACTTCACTACGTGTTTTAGTATCATGAGTTCCTTGTCTTACAGAGTTTCTAGCTAATCTAAGTGCATCATATAATACAGCATCATTAGGTTCAAATTCCCAAAGGTTTTTGTTTAAAGTAATATCACTAACTTTTTCACCTTTAAGATTTAAGATATCTATCTTTGCCATAATATCCCTCCTACTTTTCTTCCTCAGTAGTTTCGTTAGTTACTTCTTCAGTAGATTCTTGAGTTTCTACTTTGTTATCTTGTTGTTGATTTTCTACTTTTTCCGTAACCTCTTCTTCGACTACGTAAGAGTTTAATTCTTCAACTTCGTTAATTTTGTCTGGATTTTTAACTGCACTTTTAATAATAACTAATCCTCTTTTAGGTCCTGGGATATTACCTTTAATTAAAATAACATTATCTTCTAAATCAACTTTAACGACTTCTAAATTTTGGATTGTTACTGTTAAAGTTCCCATATGACCTGGAAGTTTTTTTCCTTTAAAAACACGCATTGGTAACATAGTACCCATTGATCCTGGGCCTCTATGATAATGTGAACCATGAGACATTGGTCCACGACTTTGGTTATGTCTTTTAATAACCCCTTGGAACCCTTTACCTTTAGTAGTTCCAGTTACGTCGACTACCTCGCCTTCTTTGAAAATATCTACTTTCACTTCTTGACCTAATTTGTAGTCTTCAATATTTACACCCCTAATTTCTTTTAAGAAGCGCTTAGGTGTAGTTTCAGCCTTGTTAGTATGACCTAATTCTGGCTTAGTCGCTAACTTTTCTCTCTTTGTATCAAAGCCAAGTTGAATTGCTTCGTAACCATCGTTTTCAATTGTTTTTATTTGTGTTACAACGTTTGGTTCAACTTCAACAACCGTTACCGGAATCAATTTACCTGATTTTGTAAATACTTGAGTCATTCCTAATTTACGACCTAAGATTCCTTTTGTACTCATATATTTCCTCCTAAATTATAATTTAATTTTAATATCAACACCACTTGGAATATCAAGATGCGCTAGTGCATCGATTGTTTCCTTACTTGGATTATTGATGTCAATAAGTCTTTTGTGAGTTCTTTTTTCAAATTGTTCACGTGAATCTTTATCTTTGTGAACAGCTCTTAAAATAGTAATTTTTTCAATTTCAGTTGGTAATGGAACTGGACCAACTACTTCCCCACCAGTTCTTTTAACTGTTTCAACGATTTTTCCACATGCTTTATCTAAAACACGGTGATCAAACGCTTTTACTTTAATACGAACTTTCTTACTTGACATTATGTTCCTCCCTTCGCCTATATCTAGTATAGACTTGCTCCGTGTAAAAACCCGATTTTTATTTACAACTTAACCTGGTGTATCGGCAACCTCACACATCAACGCATGTCACACATTCAAAATTATACACTTTCATTTTATGAAATGCAAGTGTTTTTATGACATTTTTTTAATTTTTTGTTATTTTTACTGAGATTTTTTTCTAAACGCAACCCCTTTTTTATAAAAGGTTGCATTTAACTAAGAAAATTCATATAGTTGCGTTT
>CALVXC010000035.1 GCA_944368805.1 uncultured Bacilli bacterium | reverse complement strand
TAGATAATATTATATAGTAAATTAAATAAGTTTCAAACTTACTCATTTACTAATCTACATTATACGTGATATAATATGTTTGGTGATAAAATGCGACTCAAAAACGTAAAAGGGGCTAGTACGCGTATTGCCTCAAGCCCAATCATAATTCAAAACCCAATAGAATTTAAAGGTAAATATAAAGACCTTTTTGGTAATGACAATCCTATTTATTTAGAAATAGGAATGGGTAAGGGCGATTTTATTATTCAAAATGCTTTAAAATATCCCAACATTAATTTTATTGGAATTGAAAAATATGATAGTGTTATCGTTAGAGCTTTAGATAAAATTGAAGCTTATGGAAAGTTAGATAATTTAAAATTAATTAGAATTGATGCTTTAAATATAAATCAAATATTCAATCATGAAATAAGTCTAATGTATTTAAATTTTTCTGATCCTTGGCCTAAAAATCGTCATGAACATCGCCGTTTAACTAGTCGTAATTTCTTAGAAAAATATGATGACATATTTTTAAATAACAATCACATAATTCAAAAAACTGATAATCGTCATTTTTTTGAGTATTCTTTAATTTCATATGTTAATTATAATTATAAAATAGAAGCATTATCACTAAATCTTTATCAAGATGATTTAAAAGACAATATTGCTTCAGAATATGAAAAAAAATTTGTAGCTAAAGGTGTTAATATTTATAAAATCGAGGTTTTTAAAGAAAATTAGACAATAAGTTTACAAGAAAATTAGTAAAAAAACTTTTTAATATGCGAAAAGTTTGATATAATATGGAAAGAGTGGTATATTATGCAAAAAAAGATTATTCTGCTATTGATATTAGTAATATTGTTATCAGGTTGTACCGTTGTTAGAATAGATACCAGTAGTATTGACAATACTATTAATGTTGTTCTTTCTAAAGATAACAAACTTTATAATCGTATCGGTAAGGGATATAAATATTATGTTCCAAGAGGCGTTACTTATATTGACAGTAACGAATTAAACGATAAACTTTATTCAAATGGTAATTATTACTATTTGTTTGTCGATGCTATTAGCTATTACTATAAAATTGAGACAGAATATGAAGAAAATAAAGAAGCATATTACTCTAAAGTAATCGATGTCGATGGTAAGAAAGGATATGTTGAAATTAATCAAGTTGATGATAATTATTCCGTCGAATTTACTTATAACTACTCTAAAATAGAAGCTATGGTTTCTAAGGAAGATATTAATGATGTTATTTTAGATGCATCTTATATCTTATCAACGGTTAAATTTAACAACGAGGTTATAAAAATAATGTTAAATGAAGAAATTTTTACTAATCGTGAAGAAAAGTATGAACGTTTCGAACCGAAAAATGATACTGGTAATTTTCTAGAATATGTTGAAGAAGAACCAGAAGAAAAATAAGAGGTGAATTTATGGGATTATTAGATAAGGTAAAAAATATGTTTACCGAAGAAATTGAAGAAGAAGTAGAAGTTCCAGTTAAAAAAGAAGTAATGCAAGTAGAAATTGAATCACCACGTGCAAGTAGAACTAAAGATGTTGAAGTTGCACCTAAAAGGGAAATAGCACGTGAAAAGGAAAGCTTAAAAGATTTGAGTTTTGAGGCTCCTAAACAAGAAGAAACTAAGGAAATTATTAGAGAGATTAAAAAAGAAACTAAAGTACCCAAACCAGTTTATTTTGATGATAAAGACTTTAGAGAATTAGAAAAACCTAAAACAAAACCTAAAAAACAACCAGTTAAAAAAGAAATATATGGTGGAAACAAACCAGCTACTCAACCAGAAAAAAAGGTTTTTAAACCAACACCGATTATTTCTCCAGTTTATGGTATTTTAGATAAAAACTATCAAAAAGATGAAATTGTTAATAAAAGTGAAAAAAAGAGCTATTCTTATAATCGTCCTATGACTATTGATGACGTTCGTAAAAAAGCCTACGGTACTTTAGAAGATCAATTAGAAGATAGTTTATTAAAAGAAGAAGTAACGACAACCAAATATGAAGTTACCGGAAATACCGAAGTTTTAGAAGATTTAATTTTAGATGTTAAAGATCAATTGGGAGAAATTCCTAAAACCAAAATCGAAAATAATTTAGAAAATATCGAAGATGAATTAAATGATTTAGAAGGAACATTAGTTGAAATATCAAAAAGACCAATTAAACCTACCAAGAGTAATGATGATAAAGAATTAAATCTTGGTGAAACAGAAGAAAACATGATTGAGGATGAATTAAACAAACTAACTGATGACGATGCTGTAAACGAAAATGATTTATTTGATTTAATCGATTCAATGTATGAAAAAAAGGATGATGAATAATGGAATGTTTTAACGAAGTGATGCCTGTAATAATCTACTTATTATTAAGTATACTAATAATAGTGCTTATCATTTTAGGACTAAAATTATTAAAAACAGTCGAGAAAGTTAATAACATGCTCGACGATGTTAATAATAAAATGTCCTCTTTTGACGGAATACTTGGTTTTGTTGAAACAACAGGTGATTACATCAGTGCTTTTGGCGAAAAAACCATGAGTTTTCTATATGATAAGTTTAATAAAATTTTTAATAAAAAGAAAGGGGAAAGTGACCATGAGTAAAGATTGTAAGAAAAAAAAGTCAGGAGTAGGTAAGTTTTTAACAGGAGCTTTCATAGGTGCAGGATTAGGAGTTTTATTCGCACCTAAAAAAGGTAGTGAAACGAGAAAAGAATTAAAAGAAAAATTCGATGAAATGATTGCTAAAGCCAAAGATATCGATATTGAAGAAGTTAAGCAAAACATTGAAAATAAAGTTGAAGAAATAAAAAAAGATTTAGAAGATTTAGATAAAGAAAAAGTAAAAAAAATAGCTATCAAAAAAGCTGAAGATATCAAAAATAAAACCGAAGAATTAGTTGATTATGCTGTTGAAAAAGGGACTCCCGTTTTAGAAAAAACAGCTAATTCTATTCGTGAAAAAGCTATTATTGTAACTAAAGAAGTGTTAGATAAATTAGAAAAAAAAAGATAAATAACTGCTTAAGGCAGTTTTTTTGCTTTAAAAAATAAAAGTTACTTGTTACACTATTATTGAGGTGATTTGTTGTTAAAAAGATTACTTAATGTTGAAATAAAAAAGTTAAATAAACAATACAAAATGGTTATTAATAATACCGAACAATTTATGAACGAAATTGAAATGTTTGACCCTGTTTCTATTTTTGCTACTTATATTTTTATGTATCGTAATGGTTATTTATCATATCAAAAAAATTTTAAATATAGTTTTAAAACTAAAGATATTCCATATTTATTAGGAATTGATGTTATAAGAGGCCAAGCTGTTTGTCGTTCTTTAGCTAGTATGCTTAACAATCTTTATCAAGAAAAAGGTTTAAATAGTCAAACTGTTTGTGTTTATACTACCGATAAACCAATCCAAAAAATGGTTCATTTAAATAAAACAGATTTAACTATTGAACCAGCCAGTGAACAGATAAGTAAAATAGCTAGTATTATAACTTTTATCACTAGAACACCTAACCATATGATTAATTTAGTTGATTATGAAAATAAACGTTATGTGTTAGATCCAACTAATGACGGAGTTATGTATCAAGATAAATATGGTAATTTTAGATTATTAAACAACGCTAATTACAAAATGCATAATTGTCAATTTGTAACTTCAATTCAAACATTTTTAGATGCTAATCAAACTATTGATAAATTACATTTTAACAAAGAAACTATTAGTTTTTACAAATATCAAAAAAAATATTTACAAGCTTTAAAATTTTGTTATCAAAATAAAGATTTGTTTGAATATTTTTATAATCAAAATGAAGAATTATATCAAGAAATCTATAAAATAAGCGAAAAACAACATAGTTTAGTCAAAAAACCTAAAAACTTTTAAAATAAAAAGGTTTTTTTATTCATTTACAACTATTATAATGAATGGTATAATTATTATAGGTGGTCACGATGAAGAAGTATCTTATTTTAATTATAATTTTATTGTTATTAACAGGTTGTAATGAAAAAGAAAAAAAAGTTACCGAAATGACTTTTGATGATGAATATTATGATATTATGACGCCTTATAAAACAGGAGTTGGAAATAATTATGTTCGTTCTAGTGTTATTACTACTTATGATTATACTCTTGTTGATTCAGGTCTTATGGATATTGCTGTTCAATATTTTGACCCTAATGATGTTAAATTTCAAGCCGGACAATATTTAACCGAAGAAATTTTAATCGATTTATTAAGCGATGAAAATTTAAATAACGCTGAAACAGTGACTATCGATGATATTACAATTAAACCTAATTATATTTCTGCTATTCATGAACAAAACTTTCTAAACGATCAAGGAGAACTATCAGGTATTGCTATTGCTTTAGTAATCAACCCTTATCAAGAGTATCAAAATAATAGTGGAACATATTTATACAAAGCTTTAAATACCGATGAAGCAATTAAATTCGGGCAAGAAAAAGCCCAAACATTACTTAAATATATAAGAGAAATTGATGGTTTAGAAAAAGTTAAAATAATGATGAGTTTATATGTTGTTGGTAGTCCAGATGAAATAAGTAGTGGTAATTTTGAATATGTTGGTGATACAACGAATGATAAAATTACTTTTGAAGATTTAGATTATCAATACCAATATTTAACTTCTAATTATGTTTTAGAAAATGATTTAAATAATTATACAGCTTTTGGCACTTTAGTTAAAAATATTGAATCAGAAGTAGATGATCTTTATATTACAGCTGAAGGTCTTTATGTCAATAATAATTTAAAAAGAGTTGAAATAACGGTTAATAGTAGTTTGTTAACTAAAGATAAATTACTTATGATTAGTCAATTATTCGCAGAAGAGATAACTAAACAATTTAATGATAATATTCTTATTAAAGTTTATTTAAAAATAAATGATGATACGAAAGCTTTAATTGTGAAAAAAAGAGACAGTCTAGAAAGTAATATTTATTTACTTACTTAATAATTTGCTTAATTGTTACGTATTATTAAATGTGAATTGAAAAAAATACTAAATTATAGTATAATTAATTAATGATTGGAGTGAAAAAATGAAATTTATTAAAAAACATAAAAAGAAATTTATTATAGGAGCAATTGCTTTATTTGTTCTTTTACTAGCGTACATCATTTGGACAATGCTTCCTAATAGTAGTAAAAGTTTATATGGCGATCGCCTAGATGGTATTGAAGATGTTGAAATTACTGATGAAAATTTAGCCGACGTTGAATCTGCTTTAGAAGAAGTTGATGGAATTAAAGAAGCTAGTAGTGATATTAAAGGTCGTTTAATTAACTTTAGTGTTGAAGTTGAAGATGGTGTTGCAACTTCTATTGCTGATACTTTAGGACCAATTGTTATCGATAATTTTTCAAGTGAAGAACTAGAATATTATGATTTGCAAATATTTGTTAATGGAGAAAGCGAAGAATATTCAGTAATTGGCTATAAACATAAAACTAGTGATAGTTTTGTTTGGTCAAATAATAAGTAAGGAGATATTATGAAGAAAAAAATAATAATTATTGCCAGTGTTTTATTAGTTATTGCCATTGGAATAATTATCTTCATTTTTACAAGACAAGATGAAGATACGACTTTAACATTACTAGAAAAACAATGGATCGATAGTAATAAAAATAGTGTTATTGATTTTGGAATAACTAACAATATTCCTCTTTTTAGTGTCGATGGGAAAGGAATTATTTTTGATTTTTTAGATGATTTAGAAGAGGCAACTGGTTTAGAATTTAATAAAGTCGCTTTAGATGAGAATACTGAATATGGCTTTGCTGTAAAAGAAAAAGCTTCAGAAACGGATATTTTAATCGATCAAGATAATTATGTATTATTGATGAAAGATAAACAAAAATTTTCTCAAATAACTGATATTAAAGATATGACAATTGGTGTTTTAAATGATGATTTAGATAGTGTTAATAAATATCTAACAGATGCAGATAATGTTAGTTATAAAACTTTTAATACTTCATCTGAATTAATTAGTGAATTAAAAAATAATACTGTTAATGCAATTGTTTTAAAGAAAATTAGTAATTTAGATAAAATAATTGCTGATGAGGATTTAAATATTGTTTATAATATTACTGAATATACTAATGATTTAGTAATTCAAGTTGGTGATGAAAAAAGATTAAATAATATTATTACTAAATATTATCGAAAATGGCATGATGAAAATTATACTGATGAATATAATAAATACTTATCAGATAGTTACTTTACTTATGCTGAAATTGATGAACAAGCTAAAACAAATTTCAAAAGCAAAAGATATAAATATGGCTTTATTGAAAACGGAATGTATGATAGTACTGTTAATAGTGTTTTAGTTGGAATTAATAATAAATTTATCGAAGATTTTGCTTCATTAGCTGAAATTGAAATTAATTATAAAAAATTTAAATCAATTGAAGAACTATCAGAAGAATTTAACGCTAATAACCTAGATTTTGTTTTTAATAATTTTAGTCTTAATGATTATAAAATGGATGTTTATGATACAACTTCTGTATATGATGAACAATTAATAATAGCTTCACCATTAGATAAAAACTTAATTATTAACTCTGTTAATTCATTAGAATATGAAAGAGTATTAGTTGTTAAAAATAGTAAAATTGGTCAATATTTAATTGATCATAACGTTAAAGTAAAACAATACGATAATTTAGATAGTTTGATAAATGATTTAGGAAATGATATTATTGCTATTGATAAAGATAGTTATAATTACTATGCTTTAAAAGAATTAAAAAACTATAAAATAGATTTAGAAATAACTTTACCAAGTGAATATACATTTACCATTAGACAAATTTCTGATAATGCTGTTTTTAGTGAATTTTTTGACTTTTACTTATCTTACACCAAAGAAAAAGAAATTATTAATGAAGGATATAAAACAACCTTACCAGCTAAAAATAATTCAGTTGCCATTGTTAAAATAATTATTTATGCAGTAACTGGTTTACTTATTGTTTTTATTGCTATAACTTCGTACAAAATAATTTTCAAAAAGAAAAAGAAAATTCCTAACGTTAATAAAGAAGGTAAAATTAAATATATTGACTTATTAACATCTTTAAAAAATCGTAATTATTTAAACGATCATATTGAAGCATGGGATAATAGTGAAATTTATCCGCAAACCATAATTATTGTCGATTTAAATAATATTGCTTATATTAATGACAATTATGGGCATAATGAAGGTGATGAGGTTATTAGAGAAGCTGCTAATATCTTAATTAGAAATCAAATTGATAATAGTGAAATTATCAGAACTAATGGTAACGAATTTTTGATTTATTTAGTTAATTATAGTGAAAAAGATGTCGTAACATATATTCGTAAATTAAATCGTGAATTTAAAGATCTTGCTCATGGTTTTGGAGCAGCTATTGGTTATAGTGTTATTAACGATGGCATTAAAACTATTGATGATGCTATTAATGAAGCGACTTTAGATATGCGAAATAACAAAGAAGAATTAAATAATTAGGAGTATAAAATGGATAGAATAAAGAAAATGGGACAAAGTTTTTGGAGTATTATTATTAAACCAGAAATGGGTTTTTTACCTGGACAAATAGCTTTCTTTTTAGTTTTATCAGTTATTCCATTGGTCACATTAATTGGTTATATTTGTGGCCTTTTCTCTATGTCTATCGCTGGAATTAGTGACTTTGTAGTTGATGTTTTACCACAAGAAATAACCGATTTATTATTACCTTATATTTTAAGAGAAACGTCAGTATCTAATACAATTATTTTCATGACGATTGGTTTTTTTGTAGCATCTAATGGTTGCTATTCGATTATTGTAGCATGTAATACTTTGTATGGTATAAAGGGAAATGGTTATATTAAAAATAGAATTAAAGCTTTAGTTTTAACAATTGTTTTAGTAACATTATTTTTTACAACAGTTGCCGTTTTAGCTTTTGGTGATATAATTTTAAATGCAATTATGCATCTAGGTTTTATCGAATCGATGAGTGAACAAGTTTATTACTTTTTAGTATTATTAAAATGGCCATTTGCTTTAGTTATTGTTTTTATCTTTATAAAATTAATATATAAAATGGCACCTGATCAACATATTAAAAGTAAAGATGTTAATAAAGGAGCTTTATTTGTAACTTTTTCTTGGTTGTTAGTAACAGCTTTATATTCCTTTTACATTAACAATTTAGCGCATTATGATATTTTTTATGGTACGCTTGCTAATATTGTTATTCTAATGATGTGGATTTATATTTTATCGTATTTATTAGTTTTAGGGATAGCTATTAATGTTAATCATTATAATTTGGAAAAAAATGTTTTAAATAAAAAAATAAAATAGATATATACTATTATTGGATACATATTAATTACCGTATGTATTTAGGATAGGTCACATTTAGTACTGAATGAGTTTAACTGTGAACTAATAAGTATTAACTTGTGGTAATGCATTTTTTAAAAAGAGTATTTTTTACTCTTTTTTTATGTTAAAAAATATTTTTGATTTGTGATATAATATTAAGTAAGATATTTATTTTAATATTAAAAGGAGTAGATTATTTTATGCAAGAAATAGTTAATATTTTAAAATTAAATAATAAAACAATTTCAACAATGGAATCATGTACTGGTGGAGCTTTAGTTAATGAAATAACTAATATTGAAGGAGCTAGTAATGTTATTTGTTTTAGTGCAGTTACTTATTCTAATGATTTTAAAATTAAAATGGGCGTTGATAAAGAAATTATAGATAAATATACTGTTTATAGTATTGAAACAGCTAAATCAATGAGTAAAGCTATAAGTGATTTTACTAATTCTAACTATGGTATAGGTATTACTGGTAAATTAAATAGAATTGATGAAAACAATTTATATGGTGAAAATAATCAAGTATTTATCAGTATTTATGATAAAGATAATGATTGTTTTTTTGAACAAATAATTAAAGTTAAAAGTAATAATAGATGTCAATGTAAAGAAGAGATTATTACATTAGTCCAAGAAATGTTATTTGATATTTTAAAATGATTTGAAGATTTAAAAAAATATAATATAATAAAATAGTTGATTTGAGGTGTGAAAATGATTCATAATATGAAATTACAAAATGATCCCTTTATGATGATTGATAATGGATCAAAAACAATTGAATTAAGATTATATGATGAAAAAAGACAAAAGATAAAAAAAGATGATTTAATTAAATTTACTAATATTGATACTAATCAAACAATATTAACTAAAGTTATTAATATGCATGTATTTACTGATTTTAAAAAGTTATATAAAGCTTTTGATAAAATAAGTTTAGGTTATAAAAAAGATGAAAAAGCTAATCCTTTGGATATGGAAAAATATTATAATCCTTTAGATATTGAAAAATATGGTGTAATTGGAATTGAAATAGAAAAAGTTGATAATGAATTATTACAAAACAAAAAAATGGTAAAAAAATTATAATTATAAAATACTCGTTTTAATTATGGAGGTTATTTATGGATATTAAAGAAAAAGCTAAATTATTTGCTATTAAAGCTCATAAAGGACAAATTAGAAAAAGTGAATTAGATAAACCAATGATTATGCATCCTATTAGTGTAGGAATGTTATTAGAAAAGTATGGTTATGATGAAAATATAGTTGCTGCTGGTTATTTACATGATGTTGTAGAAGATACCAAATATACAATTGAAGATATAAAACAAGAATTTGGTGAAGATATTGCATCTTTAGTTATGGGAGCATCGGAAATAGATAAATCTTTATCTTGGGAAGAAAGAAAAAAACAAGCAATTGAAACAATTAAAACTTTACCACTTCGAAATAAATTAGTTATATGTGCGGATAAAATAAACAATTTAGAAGATTTAAAAATAATTTTTGAAAAAAATGGACAAAGAGATTTTTCAGCCTTTAACCGAGGCGAAAATCAACAAAAATGGTATTATACAAATATTTATAAAAGTTTAATTTTTAATGAAGATGAAAACTTACCAATTTTTAAAAGATTAAAAGAAGCCTTAAGTGATGTTTTTGAATTTAATGATGATTTGTTTTTAAAAGATGTTATTTTTAAAGATAATGAAAAACGTTATCAAAAACTAAAAAAATTACATGCTGAAAAAGTTGAATTACAAAGATTAAAATCATTATGTAACTTATCTAAACCATTTGTTATTGAATTTACAGGAACACCAAGAACTGGAAAAACAACAACTATTGAAAATCTATATGACTTTTTTAAAAAAGGTGGTTTTGATGTATTAATAATTGAAGAATTAACGACTTCAAAATATTATAAAAACAATTTAATACCTAAATTTTCTAAAATGAATTCTGCTGATCGTAATATTGCGATATTAAAAGAAACATATAAACAATTATTAGAAGCTTTAAATAAAAATAGCGATATTATTTTGATTGATAGATCAATAAACGATAGACAAATATGGAATTACAGATCTTATATAAATCAAAATATGGATGAACAAAAATATTTAGAAAATAAAGAGAAATTTTCTAAAATATCTAAAGAATTAATTGATTTTTTCGTAGTAACTTATGCTGAACCATTAGAATCACTAAAAAGAGATTATAATTGTCATTTAGCTTTAGAAAAAAGGAGTTTTTTAAATATCGAGAATATAAAAGAATTTAATAAATCTTTAGATAGTTTAAAAGATTTATTTAGAAAAAGCGTTAATGACTATTGTTTTTTAGATACTACTTCAATGGATATAAGTGATGTTTCTAGTCAAATTACATCACAAATAATGCCGGTTATGCGCAAAAAATATATTAAAACTTTTGAAAATAAATATAAATTATAATTAAATAAGGAGAATTTTACAATGAAAGAAATATTATATAATTATGATTTTTTAGAAGAAAAACAAATCAATAATTTTATTTTAAGATCTAAAATAATAATTATTAATTCTAAAGAAGAAATTTTAATTGGAAAAGGAAATAATACTTATCAGTTAATAGGAGGACATGTAGAAGAAAACGAAACGTTTGATCAATGTATTGTAAGAGAAATTAAAGAAGAGACAGGTATTGATATTCCGTATGAAAAAAGGAACCCGTTTTTAGTTATAAAATATATGTGTAAAGATTATCCTACTTTAGGACAAAATACTAAATATATAAATAACTATTATGTTATTAAAAGTGATTTAAGACCTGATTATTCTAAAATTAATTTAACTGAAAATGAAAAAGAAGGTATGTTCGAATTAAAATACATTCATAAAGATAAAATTATAGATGAACTTAATAACAATTTAGATATATGTCATAAAAAAAATGTTGTTAAAGATACTTTAGAAGCTATTAGTGAATATATAGAAAATCATATGAACTAAAATTGTTACTTTATAAAGATTATTTTTTAACTAGAATGAAACGGATTTTAATATTTAAAAATAATATCGTCTTTAATAGTTTTTTATTAATTAATGATATTAAGTATGAAAATGAATTGAAGAAATTTGTTATCGAAAAAAGGTTTAAAGTTCTTGTTTGTTATCATTTATAAAAGTATTTCTAAAATTAGAAGTACTTTTTTTATAAAATAACAATTTAAGTTCTTTTTTTTATATGCTTGGACATATATTTAAAAAGAGGTGACTCTATGTTTTTTAAAAAAATTCATATTCGAATTAAAATCGTTTTAGTTGTCATTATTTTATTATTCTTATTAATTATATCAAAAGTTATTTATATTCAAGTTTTTGATTATAATAAATTAAACAAATATGCAACAGGATTATGGAGTCGTAATTTACCAATTGAAGCTGATAGAGGAATTATTTATGATACTAATGGCGTTGTTTTAGCTGATAACGTAACAACTACTTCATTAGTTTTAATTCCTAATCAAATAAAAGATAAAGAAACAACAGCTAAAAAAATAAGTGAAATTTTAGATGCTGATTATGATGAGATATATAAACATGTAAATAAAAAAACGTCTATCGAAAGAGTTCATCCTGAAGGAAGAAGACTTTCATATGAAATAGCCGATAAAATAAATGATTTAAATTTACCTGGTGTTTATTTAGTTAAAGAATCTAAAAGAAATTACCCATATGATACTTTATTATCACATACTTTAGGTTTTGTTGGAATTGATAATCAAGGTTTAAGTGGAATTGAACTTATGTATGATGATTATTTAACTGGTAGTTATGGTTCAATTAAATATTTTAGTGATGCTAAAGGAGAAAAACTTAAATTAAGTGAAGTATACGAACAGCCACAAAATGGTGTCAATATTTCTTTGACCATTAATTATGAAATTCAATCTGTTTTAGAACGGGAATTAAATAATGCCGTTTCTAAATATAATCCTGATCAAGCCCTAGGAATTGTTATGGATCCTAATACTGGTGAAATACTAGCTATGGCTTCACGTCCTACTTTTTCACCAAGCAATTATCAAAACTATACGATCGAACAAATAAATCGTAATTTACCAATTTGGTCAACTTATGAACCTGGATCTACTTTCAAAATAATTACTTTAGCAACAGCTCTAGAAGAAAAATTAATTGATTTGGATAAAGATACTTATTATGATGGGGGAAGTATAACGGTTGAAAACGCGCGAATCAAATGTTGGAAACATGGTGGACATGGAGCTCAAACTTTTATGGAAGTTGTTCAAAACTCTTGCAATCCAGGGTTTGTTGTAATGGGTCAAAAAATTGGAAAAGAAAAATTGTTTGAATATATCGAGAAATTTGGCTTTGGTGAAAAAACAGGGATTGATTTAAATGGTGAAGGATCAGGAATTATCTTTAATTTAGACCAAGTAGGACCTGTTGAATTAGCAACAACGTCCTTTGGTCAAGGTGTATCAGTAACACCAATTCAACTTTCTGTCTTATGAATGATACCTATAAATTTAATAGGGGAATAAGCAGTATTTATACTAAAAAGTATGATATGGAGTATGAATATAGGTGTTTGATAAATATATAGAATTTTATTTGTAATAATTTGGAATTTACAAATATAAATGGTATAATAAATGTGTAATTAAATTTAGGAAAGGAGTGTGATCAAATATGAATATATTAATTACAAGATTATATGGGTTTGATCACAATTGTGATTAAATCTAGAAAGGATAGATTTATGGAAGATTATAAAATATGGGATAAACTTTATAATGAAGCATGTAAAGTTCAAAATCAAAGAGTTATTTCTCCATTTATAGAAGGTGGCCAGGTATCAGCAGCAATTTTAACTAAAAAAGGTAACGTATATACCGGTATATGTTTAGATACAGCTAGTACACTTGGAATATGTGCGGAAAGAAATGCTATTTTTAATATGCTAACTAATGGAGAATCACAAATTGTTAAAATAGTATGTGTTATGTCTAATGGTGATGTTGGAACTCCATGTGGTGCTTGTAGAGAACTAATTATGCAGTTAGATAGAGATTCCAAAGATATTCAAATTTTAATTGATAAAAATGAATATAAGACTGTTACTATGGATAAATTAATGCCTGATTGGTGGGGAACAAGTAGATTTAATGATTAATTTAGTTATGTAGTTTATTTTTTATAAAAAATAATTATTAAAACGATTAACTTTTTTAGAGTAATCGTTTTTATTTTACATAAATATATAAGATGATATTATTTTTCAATAGATTGTAAAATTTTAAATATATATAATTGAATAAAAATATATTTTAACCATGATTAAATATGATATAATTTAATTACGAAAGAAAGGTGCTTTTATGGATAAATTAATTAAAATTAACATGGATATGGGATTATTAGAATATGAAATGTATCAAGATATCCCTGAAGTAGAAATTGGTTCTGAAAATCCATTATATGGTAAAAATTATGATGATTTTCAACAATATTTGAATCAATGTATAGAAGAAGAAACTAATGAAAATATAAATTTTTATAACACTACTACAAATAGATATATTTATTATGATAATACTTATCCAATAGGAGAAGTAGGAATAAGAACTTCTTTAAATGATTTCTGGATTAATAGAGGAAGTCAAATTTTTTATAAAATTAGATTATCAGAAAGAGGAAAAGGCTATGGGCAACGAATGATGAAATTAGTCTTAGAAGAATGTAAAAGATTAGGATTTAAAAAAATTAGAATAAACTGTAATGATTTAAATTATCCATCTAAAAAATTAATAATAAATAATGGTGGTGTAATAGATGAAAGCAAAAAAAGTTATAAGACAAATGAAGGAACTAGTAGTAGTTATATTATAAATTTAAATTAAAAATTTTATAATAGTAAAATATGATAATTTTATTATTAATATATTTTCAAACACGATTAAATGTGATATAATTTAATCGTGAAAGGAAATGATGATATGGAATATGAAAATAAAATTTTAAATTTATTTAAAAATGGTTATCTAACTACTAAAGATGTTAATGATAATAATATTCCTAGATTTTATTTAACTAAACTTATTAAAGAAAACAAAATAGAAAGAGTAAGTCGAGGAGTATATATTAAGAAAAATGAATTGGTTGATGAATTTGTTATTTTACAAAGTAAAAGTAAGAATGCAATTTATTC